>CAYSXM010000140.1:0-8541 GCA_964434905.1 uncultured Pirellulales bacterium
GGTTGCCGGCCTGGCATGGTGTGGTTCCTGGCCGGTCGGCGCACTGCGCCCCTGGCGGCGCGAAGCGCTCCTGGTGTGGTTGAGTTTGGTGCTGGGACCAGGTTTGTTGGTCAACGGCGCGTTCAAATCGCACTGGGGGCGCCCGCGCCCTAGTGAATGTCTCGAATTCGGCGGCCAGCGCTTGTTTCGCCCTGTCGGTGAACGCGCCCCCGCCGTCGACGCCAATTCGTCGTTCCCTTCGGGCCACGCCTCGATGGGGTTCTATCTGGGCGTGCCGGCCCTGTTCTATTGGCGCCGTCGCAGAGCCGTGGCCGAGGTTTGGGCCGCGTTGGGCTTGGCCAGCGGCACCCTGATCGGCCTGGCGCGCGTTGTGCAGGGGCGGCATTTTGCCAGCGACGTGCTGTGGTCGGCCGGCTGTGTGTACTTCACGGCCGTGGTGGTTCACGCGCTGCTATATCGCACCCGCGCGCGCGGCGCGGGAACCACCGCAGCTAGACAGCCCGAAACCGCGCGGAACTTGGCGTGTCAGGCCGGGCACAGCCGACGACGCGCGGCATAGCGCCCGCGCGGCCAGCCGTGCGGCATCGGCGGTGGCGCGCCCGCGCGGTTCCGTGGTTAGCCAGCCGCGGGAGCCATGCAATAGGGCGGTCGCCCATTTCTCGCCGGGCACTCTTTGAGGCGCGCCAGCCGGTCCCTTGTCTGCGCCGCCATGCGCTGCCATTCTTCCTCCTCGATCTCGCGTTTGCGGGCCTGGAGAAGTTCTCGATCGTCGGTCAAGAAATCGGCGATTAGCGGGCAGAAATCCACAAACGAGCCGGTCGTGCGGGGCCCCTCGACCAGGTCGGAGGCCACGACTTTTCCATAGGCATAGGTGTTGATGGAAATCAACTTCTGACCGCGTTTCAGGCCATATTGCTGGGCCATTTCCCGGGGAAACTCGAGCAGGGCAACGCAATCGAGCTCGTCGGTATAGGCGGCCACCAGCAGCGGATCGAGCGCGGCCACCAGCGCCGAACGGCTGTCGCCTGCGAGAAGCCGCAAGCCCACCTGCCACCGCAACATGCGTGGCGGGATGTAAAGTCCGCCACATGAACGCAGCGTTAACCAGGCACGCGGACCGTACATTTCCGGGCACATCTTCCGTAGCCGCTCGTGCGATAACGTGACCGCCAGCGGATTGCTCGCCACCCTTGGCCCGGTTTCTGGTTTTGTCATGGCTGCCCCATTGCGATGCGGTGGTCAATCCTCTCGATCACATCTGACCAGCAATTCGTTGAAAAATACCCTCGTGGCATTTTTCAGCCTTGCCAAGTGCGGAGCACAGCTCCACGCGGCTCGCAAAACAGCGACTTACGTCGCTAGTGCAGCTTACTTCGTCCTTTGACGAACCCGAGGCAACGCGCGCTGCGCTAGCGCACCTTGAGCGCGGTGCCGTAGCAAATGATGGCCATGGCGCCCCCCTTTTTGTTGCGGCGTTCGTCGCCCAGGTGGCAGGTTTCGAAGCGCACATTCCACACGGCATTGGCCCCGAATTCCTGGGCCTGCCGCAGCATCCGCACCCGCGCTTGCCGGCGTCCGCGGTCCATGATCGCTTCGTACATTCGTAGCCGCCCACCCACTAGCTTTTTCCACCCAGCCAAAAACCGCTTCCAACGGTCGGCGGCGATCACCGCCTCGCCCACCACCAGGCTGGCATCGTCGGTTTCCCAGTTGTCGGGCGTGCGGCGCAGGTCGGTCACCAGAATGCCGGCCAGTTCCGCTTCGTCGGCCGCCAAGCGCAGGAGATGCCGCTTCTCGATCAGCCGTCCGACGAAAAACGTGGTGAGCAACACCGCCAGGCCCAGCCCGACGTTGAGCGCTACCAGGATTAAGTCTGCCATAGAATTCCTTGACGGTTACCAGCTCTGAGCCCGTTGGCACAAAAAAACGCCCGATGGCTGGGCAATCAGGCGGGCGGCGGATCGAGCACCACGGCCGTGCCGTAAACATAGAGTTCGGCCGCGCCCGAGGCGATCGAGCTGGTAGCGAATCGCACGTTCAAGATCGCGTTGGCGCCCAGGGCTTGGGCTTCCGCCAGCATTCGCTCGAGCGCCTCGCGTCGCGATTCGGCCAGCAGCTCGGTATAGCCCCGCAGTTCGCCGCCGAAGACGTTCTTGAGCGACGCGGCAATGTCTCGCCCCACGTGTTTGGCACGCACCGTGGCCCCCTGCACCAGGCCCTTGACTTCCACTACCCGACGGCCAGGCACGGTTTCCGTATTGACCACCAGCATCGGTTCGTTGCTCCTTGTGAAAGTCGAACTCGAACAATTCCTCAGCCGAATGATTCATGAGCCTCATGCATCATCCGGGCTCAGGCACACGGCAAATTATCCGGCCGCCGCCGGTTCCGGCTCGGCCGTGCCGAATTCCCCCAGCTTGGCTGCCGGTACCGGAAACTGACGGCACAGGTCGGAAATCTCACCGCGCACCCGCGCTGCCAGCGCGCTGTCGCCCGGTGCTTTCATCACCGCCAGCATCCAACCGCCGATTCGCCGCATTTCGTCCGTTCCCATCCCCCGGCTCGACAGGGCCGGCGTGCCAATGCGAATGCCCGACGGGTCGACTGGTTTGCGTTGGTCGAATGGAATCATGTTCTTGTTGACCGTGATGCCGCATCGCCCCAGGGCCTCTTCCGCCGGCCGCCCCGACAGGCCGAGCGACGTCACGTCGGCCAGCATCAGGTGGTTGTCGGTGCCGCCGGTGGTCAGCAGCAAACCGCCGGCCACGAGCGTTTCGGCCAGCGTCCGGGCGTTGTCGATCACGCGCTGCGCATATTCGCGAAACTCGGGCCGCAGCGCTTCGCCAAAACAAATCGCCTTGGCCGCCACGATGTGCATCAGCGGGCCCCCTTGCAAGCCGGGGAACACGTTGCGATCGACATCCTTGGCATAGGCCTCGCGGCACAGAATCAAGCCCGAGCGCGGCCCCCGCAGCGTTTTGTGGGTGGTACTGGTCACAAAGTCGGCCACCCCCAGCGGGCTGTGGTGCAGGCCCGCCGCGACCAGGCCGGCATAGTGCGCCATGTCGACAAACAACTTGGCTCCCACATCGCGCGCGATCTGTGCGAATTGGTCGTGGGGAATCTCGCGGGGATATGCGCTGGCGCCGGCCACGATCAGCTTGGGTCGATGTTCCCGCGCCAGCGCGGCCACCTGATCGAAGTCGATCCGCTGATCGCTGGCGCGCACTCCATAGCTGAAAAAGTGATACAGCCGACCGCTGATGTTCAGTTTCATGCCATGTGTCAAATGGCCACCGTGTGCCAGGTCGAGCCCCAACACCGTGTCGCCCGGCTCGACCACCGATAGATATACCGCCTGGTTCGCTTGACTGCCCGAGTGGGGTTGCACGTTGGCGTGTTCGGCACCAAACAACTGCTTGGCACGGGCGATGGCCAGCGTCTCGACCACGTCGACATATTCGCAACCGCCGTAGTAACGGCGGCCAGGATAGCCCTCGGCATATTTATTGGTCAGCACGCTGCCGGCCGCTTGCATGACCGCCGGGCTGACGTAGTTCTCGCTAGCGATCATCTCGAGCCCGTCTTCTTGCCGGCGAATCTCGCCGGCCACGGCAGACCAGACCTCCGGATCGTTCTCGGAAATAAAATTCATGTCGTATCGCGGGTTGACGGTTTCGTGGGCCAGATGAGGGCGCGTCATTCTTGGGCCGGCGCGACCCGCCGTCAATCGCCTGCCGCGCGTACGGGGCCTTTGCGAGCCACCTAGTGCAGCGGCCGTCGTCCTTTGACAAATCCGAGACAACTCCCGCTGCACTAGAAGTTGTTTGCCCCAAACCCCTTACGGGTTCGGGGCGTTCCGCGTCACCCAGCAAAGCTGGGTTGACGCTCCACCTAGGCGGTTACCTTGCCCAGCGGCGACAGCGGCCGCTCGACCAGGCGCTCGGTCGGCCGCGTTGGCCGCCAAACTTGCGGCGCACCTCCGGGCAGGTGCTGGGCGCAGTTGGGGTTGGCGCTGGAGAGTTGCCGCTGCTTGACCGGAACCTGCTTCAGGCCAGCCGCCTGACACGCCTGTCGCAGCGAGCGGCCCGTGAATCGCCACAATTGCCCGGGCCGGCCGGTGGCACCCAGCGACCAGAATTGCGCCCAGCGGCGCCAGAATGGGGCCTGCTGCCAATCGCAAGCCAGCCACACCAAACCCGTGGGCGCGGTCACGCGTGCTGCCTCGCGCAACACCTGGCCGGGGTTTTCCACATAGTTCAGCACGTCGATCAGCAACACCAGGTCGAACTTGCTGGTTTCAAATGGCAGCGCTTCGCCTCGTCCGGCAATCCAGCGCACCGCGCCGCGCCGTAATGCACCTTGATCGGCCAACACCCCGGCCAACGGTTCCACGGCCCACCGGGTGCGCCCTGGCAAGAATTGGATCTCGCCCTCTGCGCCCGGACCAATCTGCAAAATCTGAAGCTCCGGCCCCCAGTCGGCCCAGGTGTCGAGCGTGGTGACCAACTGCCGTGACCGCTGCCGCGCGAGCGAGGAAAAATGCGGCGCAGGCACGCGCGGCGCCGTGTGAAGTTGTCGCACGACCAGTTCTTGTGACCAACGCCAGCGCGGATCGTCTTCAGCCGGAAGGAACGTCGGCAGCCCCTAGAGCAGCGGATAGCCCCCGCCACACTCGCAACAGGACAACCAATCGCCGTGCCGTTCCAGACGGCCGTGATCGAGCGGACAGACCAACTCGTCCCACATGGCGGTGCTTCCTTGCAACCGAAGAATCCGGTCGGCCTCGAGAAGGGACCCCCGAGACATTGCTGACCAAGGGGCAAAGGCGCCCGAGAATATGCACAACTCGCCGCCCCAGGTAAAGGTGAATAACCATTTGACGGGGAATTCGCGTGGCTTTCGCGGCCAGCGTGGCGATTAACTGGCAGTCTGGAACGCTGGCCACTCGTCGCCTATGGGGAAGCACCACTGGCTGAGACGGGGTCAGAATCCGCACCGGAGAGCTATTCCGGAGCTGGCGCAATCTCGACGTCGACCGCACCCTGGTTGTCGGCCAATTCACCCGGCGAATCGTTGAGCCGTAGGTACAGCGTGCCGTTTCGCGCGGCCCGGAGCGTGTTTTCTAGCCCCACGGCCGTGTGCGTGTGGAATGCTTCGGCCCAGAGTTCGGGACCGTCTGGCGTGGCCAAACTGGTCAGTTCGGTGGGCGGGGCAGCCACCACGGCCTGCAGTTGGCCCAGGGGTGAGCCATGCCAGTAGCGAATCGTGATGCCTCCGGCCTCGCAAGGCCAGGGTCGATCGGTCTGCGCAATCTGGAATCTGCCCCGCGCACGAATTCGATAGTTCTGCCCGGCCAGCAGCTGGCACCCTGCGGGCTGCCAGCCGCGGTCGGCCAAGACCCGAACCTGGCGGGGCCAGTTTTCGCTGGTTCCTCCCGGAGAGAAATCGAGCGCGGTGCGCGGCAGGTCGTGACCGAACACTAGCTCCCGCGTAAACAGCCCCCATTCTGCCCGGGCCATGGGCCAGAGCTGGCCATAGGACGTTGGCGCGTCGGGAAGTAGTGACTGCCGCGTCACCTGGCGCGGCAATTTGCGAAACAGGTCGCGATAGCGCGGATGGCCATCCAAGAAGGCCGCGGCGGCCCAACTCCAGGCATAGGCGTCGGCTTCGAGATAGGCCTCTGGCGTCAACGCCAGCACTTGGGGCAACGAGCGCCAGCGCCCCGCCGCGATGGCATCTTCAATCAGCGCGATCCGACCCCAATAGGGTACGTCGTCGCGGCGCGAGGGAAACCACCCCAAGTCGCAGCCTTGCGCAGTGAGCCGGTGCGTGGCCAATAGCTCCGCGGTTCCTTCCATGTACCAGGCTGGACCGCAACCACCCAACGTGCCAAACATGAAGGCGTGGGTCCCTTCGTGCAGTACCAGGTGCCGGCGATAATAGTCGCTGGGTTGCTCACGGACCCAGAATTCCTGGCCCCGAGTGAACCCGTGCAGGAACCGGGGCAAATCGACCGGCAGCAGTCCCAGCCGCGTGAATCGCTCAGCGTCGGACATCAGATAGCCGGTCAAGCGGACGTCGGCCGGAGGGTCAGGCGTGGAAAAGTAGGCACACCAACCGGGCCAGGCCTGATCGAACACCAGGGGCAGCGCGTCGATCTCGGGGCGCGCTGGCAAATCGGTAAAGAGAGTCAACCGTTGGCCTTCGACACGCCGCACGCCGTTGGCCGCCAATTGCTCGGCGTCGATCGGTGCGGCCGCTCGCGCGCCGCGCACCAGCCCGATCGCGATAAGTCCACCCAGCGCGAGGGCAACCCATGACGTCGCCGCTCGGTGTCGCGGGGCAAGTCGCCGATTGCAATAGGCCGCTGGTCCGGGCTGGGTGCTCACGGGGCCAACCCCAGGTGTTCGCGGGCCTCGCGTCGCCCTTGTTGTGCACTCGCCGACGCTGGCGCCAGCTCGAGCGTGAACTCGAACTGTGCCAAGGCCTCGGCCCACTGGCTACGGCGCGCCAACACCGTGGCCAGGTTCAGTCGGGTTTCCGCATGGCGGGGATTGAGTCGCGCGGCGATTTGCAACAGCCGGAGGGCCTCGTCGATTTGGCCCAACTGTGCTCGGACTGCCCCCAGGTTGTTGTAGGCCATGGCAAATTCGGGTTTGAGCGCGAGGGCGCGTTCGAAACGTTCGGCGGCCGCTTGCCAGCGTGCAGCGCGCAAATCGAGCGTGCCCAACTCGAATTCCGCCTCGGCCAGTTGGGGCGATTCGGCCAAGGCCTCGGATAATCGTTCGTAGGCGGCCTCGTTGCGTCCCGAACGCGCCGCAGCGGCACCGGCGAAATAGTGCGCCACGCCCCGTAGTTGGCGCCGCTGATCGGGCGGCATCGCGCTATCGAGCGTGCTCTCGATGCGCAGTACCTGATCGGCCTGAAAACCGGCGGCTTCGAACCGGCCCACGGCCAGATACAGTTCGGCCAAACGCAATCGCGCGGCGCCGTCGTCCTCGGCCTGTCGCACGCGCCGTTCCAAAACACGAATTGCTAGCGGACCTCGCCCCCGCGCCACGAGGCGATCGGCACTTGCGACCGTCGCAGTGTCTTCGGCAGGCCGAGCTGGGTCGAGCCAAACCTGATCGAGGTACCAGTTCTCTAGCTCCTCGGGACTTTCCACGGCGTCGATCGGCCGCACCAGGTATACCGCCAGAGGGCTCACGCTGCGGTCCGTGAACAGCAGCCGATCGTTGGGTGCCATCTCGGGCAGTCGTACCAAGCTCTGCTGGTGATACTGGTTGCTGCCGCGGATCACCGCCAATTCACCCGGCAAGTCGTCGAGCAAGGCCTCGACCGGGCGCGCCCGGCCATCGGCTTGCGGATTGACCGCGTACACCGTCCGGGGCTGTTTCACATAACCCAATTCGGGCCAGGCCAAAAAATAGGAAAATGGTCTTGCCGCCAACACCGGCAGCGGTTCGGGCCAGGCTTCTAGTGCCTCTAGAGCGCGCAGATTCTCGCGGTGATCAGCCAGATACTCGCGGCTGCGCTGCAAAACGCCCTGCTGACGAGCCAGGGGATCGAGCGTGGGAAACAGCCGGCCATCGAGATTCACCAGGTTGACCGCCACCAACGCGGTGCAGCCCACGACCAGCAACCAGCGTGCACGGCCGCGCCCCACTACTCGCCCGGCCAGGGCCTGGGCCGCGGCCAAGGGCACCAGTGCATCGGATAGTACGAGCGCTCGCACCCACAGTGTCGAGACCCCCAGGTAGCCAATGACCAACGATGCCAGGAATAGATCCGTGGCCGCTAGTGGCCACCGACTGCCAGCAGTCCCCAGGCTGCTTGCCTGCCGTATTGCGCCCGAGGAGTCGGCCTCGGAATTCTCGCCGAGAGCGCCGACCCGTTGCGCCAACCACGCGCCGCAGGTCGCCAGCCCGAGCACGGCCAGCGTCAAGGCCACATCGGGGCACAGGTTGGCCACGCCTCGGAAATAGGTTTCCAACGTTTGCGCAGGCGGCAACCGGTCGCCCAGCCGCAGGTACCGATAGAGCGCGGCTTCGCCGGCCAAGCATCCGCCTGCCACGAACGCAGCGAATAGCCAGCCTCGTGCGCTATCTGGTTCCGAACCTGGCAATGCCACGTCGCTAGTTCCCTCGGGCTCGTCAGTCTTTGGGGCGCGCGGTACGCGGAGCAGCCAATTGCCGCGGAACACGGCCGCCACGGCCACCAGCAGGCAGGCGGCCGTCAGGCTGGCGCTGGCCACGGCGCCAGCGGTTTTGACAAGGAATGACAAGACGGAACAACCTGCCGCCAGGTACCAGCGGCGCCGGCATACGAGCAGCCCGACCAGCAGCACCAGGGGCGTGACGAATGCGTCGAGACCCATCAGATCGGCCTGCACATTGACCACGGGCGTAGTGAGCCAGGCCGCGGCGCAAACCAGAGCCAGGATCCTCCCCCCGGCCGGGCGAACCAGCGCATAGATGGCCGTGGTGGCCAGTGCGGTGGCCGCTAGAGCGGCCAGATGCAACACGAAGAACACCGAGG
>CAYSXM010000141.1:0-8490 GCA_964434905.1 uncultured Pirellulales bacterium
GTCGGGGTTTCACGTGACCCGACCTACTCAGGTACCCTTCGGGAGCCGATTTCTTGTCGTGTACGGGACTGTCACCCTCTGTGGTCCGGCTTTCCTGCACGGTTCCACTAAGAAATCGCTTTGTCACTCCCATGTGAAAGGCCCTACAACCCCGCGGAGAAAATCCCCGCGGTTTGGGCTGTTTCCCGTTCGCTCGCCGCTACTGAGGAAATCGATTTTTCTTTCTCTTCCTGCGGTTACTGAGATGTTTCAGTTCGCCGCGTTCGCCACGCACACCTATGGATTCAGTGTACGCCAGTTCGGGTATCCCGGGATCAACGCTTGTTGACAGCTACCCCGAGCTTATCGCAGTCTTCCACGCCCTTCGAAGCCTCCTGATGCCAAGACATCCCCCATGCGCCCTTAGTAGCTTGACCACATTGATCCAACCCTCTCCCGCTCCTAAGACTTACGCCTTAAGATCAAACGCCTTGACCACCTGCCAGTCACTCAAATCTTACGATCCGAGCACTGCACACGAAGTCGCCACGCCTGATGGAACAAGCTTAGCTCGCCGTGGGCTACCATCGCTGGTCGATCTTTTGCCATCGACCAACAATTAGTAACGATTAATCGAACTCGATCCATCGGCTCAGCCGCCCAGCTCAAGCTAGGCACCCTGGGTCGATGTCTCATGTCTAAATCACGCTAAGAGCCGTTCGAGAGATCGCTCCGCACGTCGTTACGCGTTTCGCCGATGACTCGGCAATCCACGCACTTCGTGCGGCACGCTCTCTAATAATGCCACACACACACGCCAAATTGTCAAAGATCGATTCGACGTTCGCCAAAGCAAACATCACCCGTCCCAAGGACAGGCTCTACCAACCAACTTGCCCAACCGAAAGCTGACCAACTCAGGCACTGCCACAAAAGACAGTCACCTCAAAGGCACCGCCACAAGAGGCAGTCACCCACGCTGTCCAGCCGTCGAACCAGGCCGTCGGACGGAAGAGGTCCATCTCGTTACCAGCCACCACTCCAGGCGACTCCACGAGAGGGACCTGCGCTGTCCAACTCAATACATCTGTCCAACTCAATACAACTGTCCAACTCAATACAACTGCCCAACCCAGAAAACCTCAACCCAACTCCATGCCTACCAAACCCAGGAAATGAATCGCAAGCCCTCTCACCACAGCCCCTCCTCGTCGCGGGGGAACGAAGACTATAGCTACCGGGTTCCTCACCGTCAACCGCTGGAATTCCCCGCTGAAAACACCCCATCCACCACTTCACACACCCCACCGCCCGGCTCCATCCACTCCCCGAACCACACTTCGACCAGACCGCACGTTTTTCGACCTCGCCGCAGTTCACATCGCCCCTTCGTCGGGGGGGAAGTCCAGCTTGAATCAGCGTTCCTATACCATGGCCGGGCAACGTACGACGGAAAAATCAGTGCGACGAGCGACAGCCTCGGCAGGGGCAGCTTCCTCCCCATCGCAGCAATGCTTCCTCTTGCTGCAACTTGCGCTTCAGTAGGAAGACACTTCGTTCTTCCGCCAGCGCTAGATACGGCACGGCCAATGTTCGCATGCCGTTACGGTATCGTATAGATTTCCGACCATTGGGCAAGCCCCGCTCCAAAAATCGAGTTTCCCCGGTAAATCAACTGTTTTTCGGTCGGCGCGCAAGCGTGACCGCCCAACTTAAACATTATCTAAGCGTTTCCATGCCTGCCTGCTCGTGGCTCGAAAAACTCGATTGGGACACCCAATTCTTCGGTTTTTTCACCGGCAGTGTGGATTGGCCCCATGCCACCTGGCAGGGGCTCGGAAACTCGCTCAAGCTGGCGCGCGAAACCGGGTTGTCCGTGGTCTACGTCCAGGGTCCTTGCCAGCCGCAAATGCCAGCCAAATTGTTAAAAAAATATGGCGGTCGGCTGATCGAAACCCGGCACACGTTTCGCCTCGAGTGTCCGGGGCTCGCCAACCAATCGGCCGCATCTCCGCCGGCCGCATCTCCGCCGGCCGCATCTCCGCCGGCCGCATCTCCGCCGGCGATAACGAACCCCGTGAACACGCCCTGCGCGGCCACGAGCGATTCCGTTTCCATCGTCGAACGTGCCCCGCTAGAACCCGATGAGGCCCTGGTGCAACTGGCGCTTGTGGCGGGCCAATTCTCCCGATTTCGGCGCGATCCCCGCTTTGGCCAGCAGGCGTTCGAGCGGCTCTATCGCGCCTGGATCCACCGTGCATGCCAAGAGCGTGCGGGCTCGCTGGTGCTCGTGGCGCAGGGTGCCGACAGGTCCGCGCCCCCGGTGGGCCTGGTGACTGCCGAGATCCCCGCTGTGGAACGTCGCGAATACGGGTGGCCAGCGCGAATCGGACTCTTGGCTGTCGATCCCTCGCACCATCGCCAAGGCATCAGCCGCGCGCTCTTGGCCCACCTGGCTGATCGCCTGTGGGGCCAGGGCGTTCATTGTATCGAAGTCGTGACCCAAGCCGAAAACCTGCCGGCTTGCCGCGCGTACGCGGCGGCTGGGTACCATTTAGCAAGCAGCGCCGCGATGTATCATTTCTGGATCGATCAAGTGGAGCAACAGCATGGTCAACAGTAAGCTCCGCCGCGGCGCTCGCACTCGCCACGGCGACCGCGCTTCCAGGTTAGCTCGAACGGTTCTAGGCTCGAGCGGGTTACGATCGGTCACCTGGGGCGTGGTGCTCGCCGTGGTCGCAACTTCGATGTCGGCCGGCGAAGCGCAACCTAAGGCGGTCCAGGCTGCACCAATTCCACCGCTGCGCGCGATTGCTGTCGACGGCACGGCACACACCCTGGGCGAGCAGGCTGGGTTACAGGCCACGGTTTTGGTGTTTTTGGGTACCGAATGCCCCATCGCCCGAAAGTACATGCCGACGCTGAACCACCTGGCAGAGCAATTTCAAACTCGCCACGTAGCCTGGTATGGCGTTGTTTCGGAGCCGCACACCACGCGCGAGGCGATTGCACGCTTTGCACAGGAGTACAATTGTCGCTTTCCACTCTTGGTCGATGCGTCGCTGGCTTGGGCGCGGCAATTTGTACCGCGCCGCGTGCCCGAGGCCTTGGTGCTTTCTCCAGCGGGTCAGGTTTGCTATCGCGGCCGCATCGACGATCGCTTCGCCTCGCTGGGCGTGGCACGCCCCGCGCCCACCGAGCACAGCTTGCAGCTAGCGGTAGAAGCCGTGCTCACGAGCCAACCGGTCGCAAGCCCTGAAACCCCGGTGGTGGGCTGTTTGTTCGAGGCCCTGCGCCCTTCGGCCGCTGTCGCAGGCCCCACGTTCCACCGCGATGTCGCGCCAATCCTGCGACAGGGGTGCGCCGACTGCCACCGTCCGGGCGAAGTTGCTCCGTTTTCATTGTTGACCTATGCCGAAGCCTCGAACCGAGCCGCACAAATTGCAGAAGTTGTGGCGTCACGCTACATGCCACCCTCGAAAGCCGTGCCTGGCATCGGCCACTTCCGGGGACAGAAACGCTTAAGCGATCACGAACTTTCGGTGATTGACCAATGGGCCAGCCAAGGCGCACCCGAAGGCGACCCGGCAGACAGTCCCCCGGCGCCGCACTTCCCCACGGGTTGGCGGTTGGGCGAACCCGACATCGTGCTCGAGTTGCCCGCCGAGTTCGAAATACCTGCCGCGGGTCAGAACGTTTTCCGTTGGTTCGCGTTGCCCATCGATTTGCCTGTGGAAAAGGCCGTGGTGGCGTTCGAGTTCCAACCCGGTAACCGCCAGGTGGTACACCACGCGCTCTTGTTTCTCGACGCCACGGGTGCCGCCGTGCGTCTTGACCAGCGCGACCCCGCGCCGGGCTATGAAAACTTCGGCGGCCCCGGCTTCATTCCCACCGGCTTTCTGGGCAGTTGGGGCCCTGGCTATGCTCCCCGTCCATTCCCGCCAGGGACCGGGGTGTTCCTCAAGCCGCGCACCAGCGTCGCACTGCAAATGCACTACACCAACACGGGCAAAGTGGAACACGATCGTTCGCGCATCGGGCTTTATCTAGCCGACACCGCCGGACTGAGTTCGATCACCACGATCCCCATCTTGTCGGTCGACATCGACATTCCGGCCGGAACCACCGACCACCAGGTACAGGCCGAGTTCACCGTTCCGGTCGCGGTGCGCGTGCTCGGACTATCCCCCCACATGCACTACCTGGGGCGAAATATGTCGGTCACCGCGCACTCTCCTGCCGGTGTGCCCAACGCTTTGATTGCCATCGAAAACTGGGACTTCAACTGGCAAGATCAGTACCAGCTTGTCGAGCCTCTGGCGCTGGCGGCCGGAACACGCTTGGTGGTGGAAGCTCGCTACGACAATAGCGCCGGCAACCCGAAAAACCCCCACGCACCACCCCAGGCGGTACACTACGGCTCGCAGTCGACCGACGAAATGTGCCTGGTAGGGGTGCAAGTTGCCTTGGAAAAACCCAGCGACTTCAATGCCATTGCCGCAGCGTTGATTCGCCAATACCTCCAGTCGCGAGATGGACGTCCGTTCGTCAATCCGTTTGAATAGCCCCTGGATGCCGCCAAGTCGCACGGCGCGTCCCCTGCGTTCTCGCGTGCCAACCAATAACCAGAACAGCCGAAAGGTAATCCAATGCGCACTCTCGATCGAAGTCCATGGGTCGGAAGGGTTGCCGTTTGTTGTTTGCTGGGCGGTTGCCTGAAGACCCTGGCCGCCGCCGATGCACCTCAGAACCAAACCGACGGCGCGGGCGAACAACCCCCAGCCGTGGGCCAAACCGCCCCCGATTTCGAGTTGGCCACGCCCGAAGGCCAGCCCGTCAAACTAAGCGAGGTCCTAGCCCAGGGCCCCGTCGTGTTGGTGTTTCTCCGCGGCTTTCCCGGCTACCAATGCCCGCTGTGCAGTCTGCAAGTAGCCGACCTGGTGCGCAATGCGTCGGCATTTGCCGAGAAGTCTGCCCGGGTGGTGTTGGTCTATCCAGGTCCGGCCGCCGAACTTTCGGCCCGGGCGAAAGAGTTCACGGCCAACAAGAACAAGAATCTGCCCGAAAACATCACGCTGGTGGTAGATCCTGATTTCTTGGTCACCAACGCCTATCATCTGCGCTGGGATGCACCGCGAGAAACGGCCTATCCGTCGACGTTCGTCCTCGACCAACAAGGCCAGGTGCGATTCGCGGTGGTCAGCAAAACGCACGCCGGACGCCCCAAGGCCAGCGATCTTTTATCGGCGTTGGTCGCCAAATAACCATTTGCCCCCGGCGATACTCAAACGGTTGTCGCAGTCCGCAAGCGACTTCTGCTTGCCACGGTGGCAACCGCCCCCTGGCGCAGGGGTGCGTCGCCTGGCGGGCGCCGCGAGTACCATGCAGCGTGTGCTGCTGGTCAAGTTGACGCCTGCGGCCCCGGGGGCGTATACCATCGCGCCACACGATTCCGCCAAATCGCCACCCGGCGAGCACCAATACTAGTCGTCTTGCGCGACCGCCAGCGTAACGCATCCCGGTTGCTAGGAGCCTTGTCCTCGAATGGAAATCCTTGCCTATAGCTTTCCCACCGCCATTCGCTATGGTGTCGGCGCCCGATCGGCACTTACCGAATTCGCCCGGTCGTACGCCGTGCAAAGCCCGCTGTTGGTGACTGACGGCGGCTTGCTGCGTACCGCGACGTTCAAACTAGCGGCCGCGGCCATGGACCACGTCTGGCCCGGGGCCTGGAAATGTTTTTCGGAAGTCCATCCGAATCCGCTCGAACAAGACGTGGAGAATGCCTGGGAAGCCTATCGCCGCGGCGATTGCGATGGAATTGTCGGCCTGGGAGGTGGCAGCGCGCTCGATGTCGGCAAAGGGCTGCGCATCAAGGTGGCGGCGCCGGAGCGCCGCGTATCGGAAACCAGGGTCACCGACCTGCCTCGTCGGCTGGTCCCCTATTGTGCGATCCCAACGACTGCGGGAACCGGCAGCGAGGTCGGTCGCAGTACCGTGCTGACGGTGCCGAACGCGGGTCGCAAGATTGTCATCGGCGGACCGCCCCTGATGCCCGACCTGGCGATACTCGACGCGGAACTGACCGTCGGGCTGCCACCCCACCTGACCGCCGCGACGGGCATGGATGCCATGACCCATGCCATTGAATCGTTCGTCTGCCCGATGTATCACCCCATGTGCGATGCCATTGCGCTCGAGGCCATTCGCATGGTGCAGCGTTTCCTGCCCCGCGCCGTGGCGAACGGGGCCGACCTCGAGGCCAGGGGGCCCATGCTGTTGGCCGCGTCGATGGGAGCGGTCGCCTTCCAAAAAGACCTCGGTGCGGCCCATTCGCTGGCACACCCGCTGTCGACGGAATGCGGCGCACATCACGGGCTGGCGAATGCCGTCGTGCTTCCCACGGTGGTCCGGTACAACGGCGCGGTCGATTCCGCGCAATACACTCGCGTGGCCGAGGCCTTGGGTCTGACCCCAGGTTCCGACCCGGCCGCCCAGGTAGCCAATTACCTGGAAGAGTTCAATCGCTCGTTAGGCATTCATCAACAAGTGCGCGACCTGGTGCCTTCGCGCGACAAATTGCCGTTGCTAGCCGCCAAAGCCTATGAAGATGGCTGCCATCTGACCAATCCGCGGCGCTGCTCGCAGGCAGATTTGTTGGCGCTCTATGAAGTCGCCTGGTAGTGGTGAACCGCGCAGCCGGTACCGCTTGCGACACGTACGGCGGGAGTTTTCAACACGGGCTTCCGCCTGCCCCTTCCCAGGTGTGACGCCTGCAGCCACCGCGTTCGTGAAATAGTCACCATGGCACCGGTCGCGACGGGCTAATCGGTGGTGCGCCGGTCCCCCACCGCGGCGCATTCGGCGGTCTGTAGGCTTGACGCTCGGCGGCAACGCACCCGTGAATCCACCGTGCGTTGAAGAAGCGAACCCTGCTGGCGGCCCGTCGAATTCATAAACGGATTACTGACCCGGCCAGTGGTCCGCGACGATCGTCAACCCTCGGAAACCTTGATTTCGCAGGCCCCTGGCTTGAGCCCCACAGCCGCTTCGCTCTAGGTTACATTGAACTAGCCGGCACTTCCTGCCCTTTGGCAGGGCAAGTCCTAGGGCAGGGCGGATTGTGCATGTCAGACGACGACGAATACTACCGGCCACCGCGGCGGCGCCGGCGACGTCATTCCTCGTCGGGTTCCTCCCGTTCGTCGCGTTCGTCGCGTTCCTCGCGGCGCGAGTCGTCGCCGTATCCAGACCACTTCCTGCCGATTCCGATCGAGCAGTTGGTCGGAGGGCTCACGGCGTCTGGCACGACGCTGACCAACGCCGCCGCGGCAATTCCCACCCGGCCCTGGGCCTGGAATACCCCGGTTTTGGTTCGCACGGCCGTGGCGCTGTCGCTGGTGCTGATCCTGGGCGGGTTGTGGCGCGCCGTGCAATTGCGGCGACATGCTCCCGATCTGTTACGCGTCGCCGAGGGTCATGAAGCGGTTGAAAACTGGTATGCCGCCTGCGACGCCTATTTTCGTTACTTGCAGTTCTACCCACAAAACGTCGACGTGTGGGTCCGTCTGGCAGAAGCACACGAGCACCGCCAGAACGACGCCTTCGGCCGAGCCGCCACGATCGGTGTCTATTTCGAGGCCATCGCGCGGGCCGAAGACCGCATCGGCGTGCGGCAGCGTCTGGCCCAATTGCTCCTCGACAACCATCGCTTTGACACGGCCCAACAACAAGCCGAAAAGCTGCTTCAAGCCGACCCCAAGAACCAGGTGGGCTCCAGCGTGAAGGCCTTGGCCATGTTTGGTAGCGCCCGCGAGAACCGGCAACTAGCGATGGAAGACGTCGAACCGGTGCTGCTCCAGGCCCAGGCCATGAACCCGCGAGATCTGCAGTTGGCGCGTGCACTGGTCGACTTGTATCGCGACCACCTGGGTCGGACCGACCCCGCGCGATACGAGCCACTGGCCGATGCCGCGATGCGCCGCATGGCCGAAGCCAGCGCCAGCGACCCGGCCGCGCAACTGGCCTATGCGGCCTATTGCCGAAAGCATGGACTGGCGGGCGCGCCCGAGGCCATCGCGCGGGCCGCACAATTGGCCCCAGACGACCCTGGCACCGTGCTGGCCGCCGCGCGATTGTCGCTGGAAAAGGGAAACACCGAGGCCGCCCGCGAGCAATTCCAGCGATATATCGACCTGGCGCCCGCAGATCGTCGCGGCTACCTGGGTCAAGGTCAGGCGTACGTGGCCGAGGGGCAACTGGAAAAGGCCGTCGACGTGTGGGGGCGAGGGCTTGTCAACACCCACCCCGGCGAGTTGTTGTTGAACCTGAGGCGCGCCGATGTTCTGGTCGATCTGGGCCGCGTCGCAGAAGCCGAAGATGCGTTGGCCGCTATCGAGCGCGCGCGGGCCAGGCTCGTACCCCGTCCGCTTCCGGAAAACATCGGAGGCGCGCTGGCCTTCATTGCTGCCCGGGTGGCCCTGGCACGGCGCGACCCCTACCACGCGGTTC
>CAYSXM010000142.1:0-8487 GCA_964434905.1 uncultured Pirellulales bacterium
GGGGCGACCTGGTAGATACGCCAGCCCTGGCGGCGGCGTTGGCCAGCGGCCAGGTGGCCGGCGCGGCGCTCGATGTGTGCGATCCCGAGCCGGTCCCGGCCGATCACCCCTTGCTGGGCTTTCCCCAAGTGCTGTGGTCGGCGCATGTCGCCTCGGCCAGCCCCCGGGCAGTGCGCACGCTACGAGAAACCGCGGCGCGGCTGGCGGCCACGGCTGCGGCGGGTGAGCTGCTTTCGAATGTGGTAAATGGCGTTCCATCCGTGGCATCTGGCGGAGGCTAACCCATGGGTTGGCGATTGAGAGGGCTTGCCGGTTTTTGTTGGCTGGCAGCGTGCTGTGTGGCTGGAGTGGAGATCGGCGGAACGACACGTGCCGAATCGCCCACCCTGTGCGTACACGACTTGGCGTTGGAAGTTGCCCCCGATCTGCCCTGTGTGTGGCCGATCGGCATGACGCCGCATGTGGTGGCGCTGCAATCGGCCGCTGGGCCCGCGAGCTACCGCCGCGAACTCGTGGTGATCGACGAACACACCGGCACCCAGTGGGATGCACCGGCGCACTTCGTACCGCCACCCGATTCGGGTTTGCCGGGTGCCGGGCCGATGGGGGCGCTGACGGGCGACCGGGTGCCGGCCTGGCAGTTTTGCGGCGAAGCGTGCGTGATCGACGTGCGAGCGCATCGCGACGAAGCCGCGGCCGGGTCGAGCTTTCTGATTCAACCCAAGGTGGTGCGCGACTGGGAACGCGCGCATCGTCCGCTGGGCCCCGGCGACGTGGTGCTGTTTCATAGCGGCTATTCCGATGCCTACTATCGGCCGTTTCCGGCGGGCGAACGGTTCGTGGCGGCGGCGCTGCGCAAGGACACACCGGGCTGGCCCGCCCCCACGCCCGACACGATGACCTACCTGGCCGATCGGGGCGTGACGACCCTAGGGCTCGACGGCGCCAGTATGGGCCCGTTGCCCGACCTGGCTGCGGCCACACACCAGGCAGGCGGCGCGCGCGGCATGGTGTGGGTCGAGTGCGCCACGAACCTGGGCAGCCTCCCAACGACCGGGGCGTTCTTCGCGCTGCTGGCGGCCAAGCATGCCGGGGGCTCGGGCAGCGAGTGCCGACCGCTGGCGGTGACCGATCCGCAACTGGCACCACGGCTGATCGCGGCGGCCCGCGCGCATCGCGTGGTCGATTTGTCGGTGACGCTGGCCGAGAACCTGCCGGTGACCTGGCCCGGCGCGCGGCCCGGCGACGGTGCTAGCCGGTATGTGTCTAAGACGCTCAACGCCTTCGACCCGGCGCGGGGCCCTTACTTTGCGATGGGCCATTTGCTCGATGGCCAGGTGGGAACCCATCTGGTGCCGCCGAGTTTTTCGCTGGTCGCGCCCGCCAATGCCACGGCGGCTGCGAGCGCGATGGAGGCCGTGCCCGTGGCGGCCCAGATGCCGCTGGCGCTGCTGGTGGGCGAAGCGCACGTGGTCGACGTACGATCCCTGGTGGGAACGACCGAAGCTGCCCGTTGGCCGGCCTCTCCGTCGATCAGCGACAAGCAGTTGGCCGACCACGAACGCCAAGTTCGACCGTTCCGCGCAGGCGAGGTCGTGGTGTTCTACTCGGGCTTTGTCGATCGGTACTTCGCCCCGTTTCCCGCTGCGCCGGCGCTGGAGCCGCTGTTGGCAGCGCCTTTGGCAGGTCAAGCAGAGGGGTGGCCTGCGCCGACGCCTGCCGCGGTGGAATATCTTGCCGAGCGCGGGGTGCGAGTGATCGCCACCGATGGTCCGACATTGGGAGGTGCCGGGGCCGACCAGGCCCATGCGATTTATGAGACCGCGGCGCGGCGCGGCGTATGGCCGCTCGAGTTCCTGACCGGCGTGAGCGAGATTGCCTCGCGGCGCGCGGTGCTGGTGTTCGCGCCGATCAAGCTTGGTCGGGCCAGCGGGGGCTATGGCCGCGTGCTGGCGTTGTACGATCAAGAGTAGCGTCGCTCGGAAACCACGCATGCCTGCCGCTGGCACACCGCCTGACGACGCAGCGCCCCACAAGGGCTGGACCCCGCCGCGCACCTGTTTACCGACCTGGGGAACGGCCGAGTTACCCGCCCCCGAAGCGTGGCGTTGGAGCCGGCTGGCGCGCTTGCTCGGGCCGGGCATCGTGATGATGGGCATTCAGATCGGCGGCGGCGAATGGCTGTTGGGGCCCGAGGTGACCGCACGCTACGGCGGCGGGTTGATGTGGATTGCCAGTGTCGCCATTGTGCTGCAGGTGTTTTACAACCTGGAGTGCGGGCGCTACGCGTTGTATTGCGGCGAGCCCGTGGCAACCGGTTTCTTGCGCACGCGGCCGGGCCCGGCGTTCTGGTCGAGCGTGTTGTTGCTGTTGAGCCTTTCGGCGTTGATACCTGGGCTGTCGACCCAGGCGGCGGCAGTGGTCGCAGCGCTGTGGCTTGACCGCCCGCCCGGCGAGGGCGATCGCGCGCTGGTCACCCTGCTGGCCTATGTCTGCCTGGCGGCGGTGGCGCTTCCCGTGTTGGTGGGTGGCAAGATTTACAACATGCTGCAAGCGGTGATGACCGCCAAGGTGCTGGTGGTGCTGGGTTTTTGCCTGGTTCTGGGCGTGGGCTGGGTGCGGCCCGCGCACTGGCGGTCGGTGGCCATCGGCTTTGTGCAGTTCGGCAACGTGCCCGTCGAACGCACTTCCGCGCCACCGGCCAGTGTCGATCGCGCTGGCGAACAACTCGCTGGCCCCGAGCCGCTTGACAACGTGGCGATGCACTTCTGGCGACACGGCACCTGGCCCGCGGTGGCGCTGGCCAACATTGCGGTGCTGGGTGCATTCGCTGGCTATGCCGGGGGTGGCGGGTTGGCCAACTCGACCTATAGCAATTATGTGCGCGACCAGGGGTGGGGCATGGGGCGCCAGGTGGGTGCCATTGCGAGTGCGGTAGGAGGCGAAGGGATCACGCTGAGCCATTTGGGCAAGGTGTTCGAGCCCACCCCTGGCGCGCTCGCGCGGTGGCGCGGCTGGTGGCGCCAGGTGCTGGTCGATCAACTGTTGGTGTGGGCGCCGGGTTGCTTCATGGGGATGGCGCTTCCGGCGTTGTTGTCGCTCGAGTTCGCGCCGCATTCGCGACTCTATCACGACACCGCGCGGCTCGAGTGGTCGCAGGCCGTGATTACCGCGGATGGCCTACGGCACGCTCCGCACTGGGGCGCCGCGGCGGGCCAGGCCGGTTGGGTGGCGGCGCTGGTGGTGGGTCTGTTGGTGTTGCTGCCGAGCCAGATGTCGATCGTCGACGACTTCAGCCGGCGCTGGACCGATATTCTGTGGTCGGCCAGCCCCCGAATTCGCGCGCGAGCTCGCGAGGACCAGGTGAAGTATCTGTACTATGCGATTTTGGCCTGTTACGTGACTTGGACACTCTTGGCCACCTGGCTGTTCACGCGTTTTGGCACGCCGAAGCTGATGACCCTGGTCATCGCCAACCTGAACAATTTGGCGATCGGCCTGACGTCGTTCCATTTGTTATGGATCAATCGTCGGTACTTGCCGCCAGCATTGCGGCCCCGGTGGTATCATCAGGGGGGCCTGGCCGCTTGCGGCGTGTTCTATTTAGGGTTGGCAGCGCTGGTGTTTGCCAGCAAGCAGTGGCCGGCACTGGTCGCCTGGTATCGAAGTTAACGGCAAGCCGTGTCGCGCGGCGCCAGTCCCGCGAAGTGAAGTGTGCGATGGACAGCAAATTGTTCGACCTGACCGATCGGGTGGCGGTGGTTTCGGGCGCGGCGCAGGGGCTGGGCCGGGCCATGGCGCTCGGCCTGGCTGAATTCGGCGCCGACGTGCTGTTGGTCGATCGCAACGGCGAGGGTTTGGCGAACACGGCCGAGACGATGAAAGCGTGCGGGCGGCGAGGCGTGCCCTGCGTGGCCAACGTGGCCGACCCAGCGCAGATCGAGCAGGTGTTCGCGCGGTTGGACCAGGAGTTTGGCCGGGTCGATTTTCTGGGCAACGTGGCGGGCGAGGGGGTGCTGGGAGCCCCGGAAGATCTTTCGCTGGCCGATGTGGAATCGACCTGGCGCAACCTGGTGCTGGGGCGGTTTTGCATGTGCCAGCAGGCGGGCCGGCGAATGCTGGCGGCGCGCCGTGGAAGTATCGTGAACATTGGTTCGCTGGCCAGTCAAACCGCGCTGGGCCGTGGGCATGTGGCCTATAGCATGGCCATGGGGGCGGTGGCGCAGATGACCCGCGAATTGAGCACCGAGTGGTCGAGCCGGGGAGTGCGCGTCAACGCGGTGCTTCCGGCCCAGGTGGTTAATCCTAGCCTCGAACAACGCATGGCGGCCGATCCGGCATTGGCCGAGGTTTGGCTGCGGGGCATTCCGCGCGGCCGGCTCGGACAGCCCGACGATATCCGAGGGTTGGCCGTGTGGTTGGCCTCGGACGCTTCGAGTTGGATCACGGGCGCCCTGATTCCGATGGACGGCGGCAACCTGGCGATGAATGCCGGGGGGTCGCGTCGCTATCCCACGGATTGAATGCATGAGCACCTCGACTTCACACTCGCACGCTGTACCGCGAGAAATCGATGCAGCCGCCAAGCTGGCGCTCTATCGGCACATGCGCCTGATTCGCCAGTGCGAGGAAGAGCTTGCGCGTTGCCACCAGCGGGGATTGGTTCACGGCGCCTGCCACACGTATGTGGGACAAGAAGCGATCGCGGTGGGCGTGTGCGCCAATTTGCGCACCGACGACGTGGTGTTCAGCACCCACCGTGGTCACGGCCATGCGCTGGCCAAGGGGGCTAGTCCCACGGGCCTGTTCGCCGAGTTGTTTGGCCGCGAGTCCGGCTTGTCGCACGGGCGCGGCGGCAGCATGCACCTGTTTGCGCCCGAACTGGGGTTGATGGGCACCAGCGGTATCGTCGGCCCCGCGATCCTGCAAGCGGTGGGGGGAGGTTACAGCTTCCGACTGCTGGGGGTCGATGGGGTGGCCGTGGCCTTTTTCGGCGATGGTGCGGTGAACAATGGCGCGTTTCACGAGGGGCTGAACCTGGCCTCGATCTATAAGCTGCCGGTGCTGTTGGTGTGTGAGAACAATCAGTTTGCCACCGAGGTTCCATTCGCCTATTCCAGCGGCAACCCCAGCGTGGCCGACCGAGGGGCCGCCTATGGACTGCCGGCCCAAGTAGTCGACGGCAACGATGTGCTGGCGGTTCGGGCTGCCGCGGCCCAGGCGGTCGCGCGTGCCCGGGCAGGGCAGGGTGCCAGCTTGCTGGAATGCCCAACCTATCGCACGCGACCTCACGCCGAAGGCATGGGCGATTTTACCTATCGCACGCGTGAGGAAGTTGAGGCTTGGAAACGGCGCTGCCCGTTGGTGCAATTGCGCGATCGGCTGTTGGCAACCGGCGAGGCGAGCGTGGGAGATTTGGCGGCGATCGACGCGGACGTCGACCAGCAAGTCGCGGCGGCGCGGGCCGAGGCCGAGGCAGCCGCTTGGCCCCAGCCGGCCAGCGCCACGCGACATCTGTTTGCCCCGCCGCGCGCGAGGAACCATCTTGCTCGCGACGAAGATTCGCGCCCGCGCCCTTCGACCGACGCGGTGGACGTGGTGGCCGAGTGGACCGGGGAAACGGCGCCGGCCACCTGGCCTCAGGCCACGCTGGCCGCACTGGAACAGGCCATGGAGCGCGACCCGCGAATTTTCGTGTTGGGCGAGGGGATTGGCGTTCGGGGGGGCAATTTTCAGACCACGCTCGGGCTGTTTGCCAAGTATGGACCGCTACGGCTGTGCGACACGCCGATCGCCGAGCGAGGTTTCGTGGGGTTGGCCTGTGGCGCCGCCATGACCGGCACGCGCCCCGTCGTCGACTTCATGTTTGCCGATTTTCTGCTCGACGCGGTGGGCGAGGTGATCAACCAGATTGCCAAGATGCAGTACATGTCGAGCGGCCGGCTGACGATGCCCATCGTGCTCCGCGGTGCGATCGGTGTGGGGCATGCGGCCGCCACGCACCACTCGGGGTCGTATTACGCACTGTTCGCGCAAGCGCCTGGTTTGCGGGTTGTGGTGCCATCGTGCGCGGCCGATGCCAAGGGGTTGCTCACCCATGCGCTCTGCGGAGATGATCCCGTGTTGTTTTTGGAACACCGCGAGCTGTTTGGTTCCAAGTCGGCGGTGCCGGTCGGAGAATACGAATTGCCCTTTGGCCAGGCGCGCCTGGTGCGGCGCGGCAGCCAGGCCACGGTGGTGGCGCTGGCGCGGATGGTGCGAGAGACGGTGGCCGCCTGCGAGCAATTGGACGCCGAGGGAATTTCGGTCGAGGTCATCGACCCGCGCACTGTGGTCCCGCTCGACATCGAAACCATTTTGGCTTCGGTGCGCCGAACGGGTCGGCTGCTGGTGGTCGACGAAGCGCCGCCGGCTTGTAGTTTTGGCGCCGATATCGCGGCCCAGGTGGCGGAATTGGCCTTCGATTACCTCGACGCTCCGGTTCGCCGCGTGCATGGCGCCGCCTCGCCCACGCCGTATAGCCCGCCGCTCGAGGCCGTTGTGGTGCCCCACGCGGCCGACATCGCGATCGCACTTCGGGCATTGGTCGAGGAGTAGTTTCATGGCCAGTCCCATTTGCGTGCCCCGGCTGGGGTGGTCGATGGAAGAGGGGGTGTTCCTGGCCTGGCTGCAGGTCGATGGCGCCACGGTGGCCGTGGGCGACCCGCTGTTTGAAATCGAAGGCGACAAGGCCACGCAGGCGGTCGAAGCGGTGGAGGCGGGACAACTGTACATCGGCCGCGATGGCCCCCAGCCGGGGCAAACGGTGCTGGTGGGGGCGGTGCTAGGCTATTTGCTCACGGCGGGTGAATCGCCCCCCAGCGCGGCGCCTGCACCAGCGCGAGTGCCAGCATCGACGACGGCGCACCCACCGAGTTCGGTGCCGGACAAGGCCCATCGATCGGCATCGAAGTCCATCCCGCAAGCGGCGCCAACTTTGTCCGTGGCGCCACCTTCGGTGCGACGTTTGGCGCGGCAGTTGGGAATCGACTTGCAGCACGCGACCGCGCAAGCCGGCCGGGCCACGGCCGAAACCGTGTTGGTTGCTGCCGCGCGCGGGCCCGGTCTTGCCAGCATAGGGCAGGGCAGGGGAGCACAATTCTCGCCCCGCGGGGGGCGTGCGGTGGCCAGTCCGCGCGCCCGGCGAGTGGCCGGAGAATTGGGAATCGATTGGACCTCGCTGACCGGGGGTGGGCAGTCGGGACGTGTGCGAGAAGCCGATGTGCGAGCCGCGGCAGACCGCGTCGGCGCCGAAGCCACGGCGAACCGCAGCGCTGCCACCGACCCTGCTGGCGGTGCCGGCGAAACGCCGTTGCCGGCCGATTGGGTCGCGCTGCCTGTTGCGCCGCGGCGACAGGCGATCGCGGCGCGCATGCGCCGCGCGGTGGAACTCTCGGCGCCGGTCACGTTGTGGCGTCGGGTCGACGCCAGCGGGATGGTGGCGCTCGGCGATGCGTTACGGGCCACGGCGCGCGAGCGACCAGTGCCTGGCATCAACGACTTGCTGCTCAAGCTGTTGGCGCTAGTGCTGCCGGAGCACCGGCAGTTGGCCGTGTGTTGGCAGGGTGGCCAACTGCTGGCTCCGTCGGGGCCGATTCCGTTGTGCTTGGCGGTCGATGCGCCCGACGGGTTGCTGGCGCCGCGCGTGCCCGGCGTGGCGGATGCAAACCTGTGGGAGATCGCGCGCCGCACGCGCGCCGTGGCTGAACGGGCTCGCGAGCGACGGCTGACCCCGGCCGACTTGACGGGTGGTGCATTCACGCTGAGCAATTTGGGCGCCTGGGGGGTGGAAATGTTTACGCCGATTGTGAATTATCCGCAGGTGGCGATTTTGGGTGTGGGCGCGCTCGACACGACACGGCCCGCAGACGGCGGCGACGCGCTGCGCCCTGTCGCGCGGTTGCCATTGAGCCTGACGTTCGATCACGCGGCGGTTGACGGCGCCCCCGCTGCGCGGTTCTTAAACGACCTGGCCCAGGCGATCACTGCGGCCGACCAACGGCTCGAGGGGTGGCGCACATGCGATTGATCCCTATCGATTGGGGGCAGAGTGGTTCACGGTTGCTCGTTGGCCACGTTAGTGAACGGGCACGAGTAGGTGAACTGGGCCGAGTTGGCAGTGCTGGTGGCGTTGGCCGAGGCGGTCACTGGCTGGGGTGTCTGTCGTTTGTAGTAATGTGTTTGGCGAGTGTGCCCGTTTCCCGCGCGGCCGAGGCGCCGGCTGCGCGGCCGCCGAACATGGTGTGGATCGTGGCCGATGACCTGGGCTATGGCGATTTGGGTTGTTATGGCCATCCGCGTTTCCGCACGCCGGCCATCGACGGCCTGGCGGCCAGCGGAGTTCGGTTTACCGAGTGCAATACGCCGGCACCGTTTTGCGCACCCACCCGAGCAGCACTGCTGACCGGACGGCATCCGTTGCGGTGCGGCCTGGCACGGAATCCCACG
>CAYSXM010000143.1:0-8475 GCA_964434905.1 uncultured Pirellulales bacterium
CGATTGCGGTTTGACGCGGCAGACGCGACACGTTCGGCTCCGCAGCAGAAGGCTCTTAATAATTTGGGGTTAACAGGAGAGGTTCATTCGGCTAGCAGACGTTCGCCCCTCGCGACTGGCCTAGCCCGTAGCAGATGGTCGGGATCCAACGCGAATGGGCGATTTGAAAACGAACGGTTTCGCCTGCGGTCGCTGCGCCTTACTGCGCCGCCTTGGCCCCCTCTGCTACTTCCTTCAGGTTGGCCAGGCCGGTTTCAAAGTCGCCGCCGACCATCTTGTCCATGTCCATGAGCAGGCCGAACAGCTTGGCCATGAAATTGTTCTCGCCGGTCATCGTCCACCGCACCTGGGTGGCGTCACCCACCGGCTCGAATGCGAATTCGGTCTCGGCCGTATCGGCAAAGGGGCGGATGAATTCCAGCTTGATGCGTATCAGCGAGGAGAGCGTGCTCTCGGTCAGTGTCATTTGGCCTTCGCCAATTTCGTCGTTGCCCGACCAGCGAAAGATGGCCCCTGGCCCCGACGCCGGACCCTCGAATGAATTCTTGGCCTGGGGGTCGCGCTTGGCCCACGGCGACCAGGCATTCCAGGCGTGAAAATCGTTTACCTGTGCGAAAACCACTTCGGCCGGAGCGTGGATGGTTGTCTCGCGCCGAACCTGAAACACCGTCGGTTGCAACGCGACGATGACCACGAACGCGGCCACCAGTACAACCACGACCAACAGCAACTTCTTCAACAACGACAG
This sequence comes from uncultured Pirellulales bacterium, assembly GCA_964434905.1. Taxonomy (GTDB): domain Bacteria; phylum Planctomycetota; class Planctomycetia; order Pirellulales; family CAYNRE01; genus CAYSXM01. Next base: position 749 of record CAYSXM010000143.1, read on the forward strand.
GCCGCCGGCGGCGCGCGGCGTGGTGGCAGATGCCTCGGTAGTGGACATCGATTTCCTTTCAGACTAGCGGTTCAGTGCGATGGATCCCGACGCAGCGCTGTGGCACTCCGGCCATGTCTTCTCCAGAGGAGTCAGGCAGCCCCGTGACCGGCCTGGCTCCCTAGGCAATTTAGCCGTCACTCGGAGCGATCGGTACGTCCCCAGGGCAGGTTGGCGCCCTTGGCTAGTGCCGCTAACAAGGCTTTGTGCAGTTCGGGCGACGCCGTGGCGATGACCCGAGGTTCCTCTAAATCGAACTCCGCCCCGTGCAGCCCGGTGACGATGCCGCCGGCCTCGCGCACGAGCAGCACCCCGGCCGCCACGTCCCAGGCCTTGGTTTCGGTGGCCCAAAAGGCGTCGTATCGCCCGTTGGCCAGATAGGCCAGGTTGAGTGCCGACGAGCCCATCCGGCGAATCGCCTGGGCTTCCAGCATGACCGCGATGAAATCTCGAATTTGTGGCGAATCGAGCCGCAGTTGCGGCGGAAAGCTGACGGCGACCAGGGCCCGATCCAAGCGAGTTTGGGCCGAGCCCCGAATGGGGTTGCCGTTGAGAAACGCCCCTCTTCCGGCCAGGGCCGAAAAACATTCGTTGGCGACTGGGTCGAACACCGTGCCGACCTGCAATTTCCCCTGATATGCCAAGGCGATCGAGACGCAATAGGCAGGCAGTCCATGGACATAGTTGGTGGTTCCATCGAGCGGATCGACAATCCAGGTCCAGCCCTGCTTCCCCCCGACAGAGTTGCCCTCTTCACCCAGGAAGCCATGCTCCGGAAACTCTCCCAACAGGCAATCGCGAATGACCTCTTGAGCCGCTAGGTCGGCCTCGGTCACCAGGTCGGCCGGGCCTTTCTCTTTCACGGCAAATTTGCCCGCCCAATCGGCCAAAACACGGCCGGCGAGCCGTGCCGCGCGCTCGCAGACTTCCAGGTATTTTTCCACGCCGGTACCCTCTTTGACCTTTGCAGGGAGATGCTCCTCGGCCCGGGATTTGCGCCGCCTGGCCGCCATTTTGGTCGGTTCGGTTTCCCCAGCCCTATGGTTTACCGGACAGTCCTTCTTTTTGGCCACGAAAATTCTTGCGAACTGCTGGACACGGCCGCGCTTCCTGGTAGTATCACCGAGAGTGAACGTTAGCTTGTTAATTGTTCGGTGCTAGCGTCGCCGCTTCGCCCGCAGGGGGCGAGGGTTTTATCAGTCGGTGTGGCCTCTTCTCTGTTCCGGCCCCGTCGTTTCGCCTTGTGCGAGCGGCGGGGTTTTTTCGTTGGTATGGCAGTTGAGGTTGGTGCGAGATGGATGCGTTAACCTGGCGACTGGTCGGCAGTGTCGCTCAATTGCAGGCCGAGTTGTGGTCCGCTGCCTTGGATATTCGGCAGCCCGCCGCGGGACTCAGCCAGTGGGTCTTGGCGGGACAGCCTCTAGTGGCCAATTTGGCGGCAGTCGAATTGCCTGACGTCGTAGCACGACCCGAGTTGCTGGCCGAAGGTTTCGTGCGGGGCGGCGATTTGATCGCGGTGTACGAGCCGTCGACGACTCGGTCGGTGCGCGTCGAGGTTTATTGGCGAGTTCGAGCGAAGTGCGCCGCCGTCGAATGGCCGCTGATCGAAACCATCGTCTCGGTGCAAACCGACTTGCTCGACAGCCAGCCTGCGGTGGTCGTTACTTCGCGCTTGCCGGTTGACCACTGGGAATCGGTGGATTGCGGCGACGGGGCACGCGCGTTGGCAAGTCGGACGAGCGAGGCGAGAAACTTGCGGCACGATCCAGCCCCGCGCGCGTTCCTCGCGCGCGAGGTGGTGCCTGGGTGGGGCTACGCGGAAGTGGTACGGCCCGACGTACAATGCCACTCGAACTGGACCCGCATCGGGGGCCAGGGTTCCCGGCTGGAACATCGGCTGTTCGCCGATCCGCTAGAAAAGGGCGTAATACTTCGGGCCCAGGTGCTGGGGCTGTTCGCTCCCACGCCACGCTTGGCGGATGCGGCCGGGGCGGTGTTCCGTGAGTTTGCCGGCAGCTCGCCGCCCCTGACCGCCTGAATTCAACCGGGGTTCGCCACGCGAACACTCTGCCCGCAGCGGTTCCGGGTTGCCGAAAACTTGGGCCATGCCTTACAAACGACCGCGGGCAATTGAGTAGGCAGGTTGTGGTGTTCCGAGCAGGGCACCTGGGAGCGGGAATTTCCATGCAGGTCGTATTGCTGGCCGGTGGTCTGGGTACCCGCCTGTCGGAAGAAACGACGCTGCGCCCCAAGCCGATGGTCGAAATCGGTGGGCATCCTCTGCTCTGGCACATCATGCAGATTTACGCTGCGGCCGGCTGCAAACAGTTCCTAGTGGCCTGTGGTTATCGCGGAGAGGTGATTAAGGAATACTTTCGCAACCTGCTGTTGCATAACAGCGACTATGTGGTCGATTTTGCCACGGGCACGGTCGATCCACTCACGCCGGGCCGGGTTGATTGGCGGGTCGGAGTAATCGATACAGGCCTGGCCACGATGACGGGTGGGCGCATCAAGCGCTTGGCGGGGCACCTGGCAGGCGCGCCATTCATGGTGACATATGGCGATGGGGTCAGCGATATTCAGATTGGAAAGCTGTTGGAGTTCCATCGATCGCATGGTCGTCTGGCCACGGTCACCGCGGTGCGTCCGCCGGCGCGATTTGGCGGCCTGGTGCTCGAGCAGGACCGGGTCTGCGAGTTTTCGGAGAAACCACAAACCGGCGAGGGTTGGATTAACGGCGGGTTCTTTGTGTTCGAACCGGAGGTGCTGAGCTATCTGGCCGACGACACCACCGTGCTGGAACGCGAGCCGCTGGAACGCCTGGCGGCGGCTGGCCAGTTGATGGCTTTCCGCCACGAGGGATTTTGGCAACCCATGGACACTCTGCGTGAAAAGCACCTGCTGGAAGCTTTATGGGCTAGCGGCGCGGCTCCCTGGAAGGTGTGGTAATGAGCGCGTGGAGCGGACAACGTGTACTGGTGACCGGGGCCACCGGGTTGTTGGGCACCGCGCTGTGCGAAGCGCTGGTCGCCGCCGGCGCCGAACTGACCTGCTTGGTGCGCGACGCGACCCCCCGCAGCCGGTTCCATGAAACCGTGGCGGGTCGGGTGAATGTGGTTCACGGCGAACTCGAGGACTATGCCTGCTTGGTCCGCGCGATCAACGAATATGAAATCGGCACCGTATTCCACCTGGGGGCGCAAACCATCGTGGGTACGGCGCAGCGTTCGCCGTTGTCGACTTTCGAGGCAAATATTCGCGGCACCTGGCAATTGCTCGAAGCCTGTCGGGTGAATGCCCGGCTGGTCGAGCGCGTGATTGTGGCCTCGAGCGACAAGGCCTATGGCGTACACGAGTCGCTACCGTATACCGAGGAACTGCCCCCCTTGGGTCGGTTTCCCTACGACGTTTCCAAGTCGTGTACCGATCTGTTGGCCTTTTCCTATTTCCACACTTACCGCTTGCCAGTGGCGATTACGCGGTGTGGCAATCTCTACGGACCGGGCGATTTGAACTTCAACCGGTTGATTCCGGGCACGATTCGCTCGGTGCTGGCGGGTGAATCGCCGCTCGTTCGCAGCGATGGCCAGTTCGTGCGAGACTATTTCTTCGTGCGCGACGCCGTGAGCGCCTACCTGCGCTTGGCCGAAGAGATGCCGCGTGATGGCGTGGTGGGGCAGGCCTTCAATTTTGGCACGGAGACGCCGCTGTCGGTGCTACAGGTGGTGGACGCCATCTTGCTGGCGACCGATCGCCGCGACCTGACCCCCCGTATCTTGAATCAGGCCAGCCACGAGATTCCGAAACAGTTCTTGGACTGTGCTAAGGCTCGCCGAGTGCTCGACTGGCGCCCCGGTTTTACGCTCGACCAAGGTCTTGCCCAGACCATTGCCTGGTATCGGGGGTGGCTGGGACAGAGGTAGGTCCCCGCACGCGACGCAGTGCGCCAGCCCGGATTATTCATGAACTTCGTCGCGAGGAGTCGAAGGTGTTGTGGCTGCAAGGAAAACCGTGATCGGCCCGCGCAGCGTGTTGGTGAATACGTGAGTCAGAGGGCGATTGCGGTCTGGCGCGGCAGACGCGACGCGTTCGATTCCGCAGCAGAAGGCTCAGGAATAATTCGGGGTCAGGGGTGTCGACTTGCATTCCGGCCCTGCGTAAGCACACTGGCAAGAGGCTTTTCCTGGTATTCGAGGGGGCGCGGGACCTGCAGTTCTCATGACCAAACTTCGCACAGCGACCCTCGAACTCGACGCCTTGCGAGCGCTGTGGACCGAGCATCTGCCCTGGAGCCCGTTCGACTTTGTGCCCGAGGTGTCGGCTGCCGGCGATCGAGAGCTGCACGCCGAGCGGCTGTGTGGTGCTTGGCCCGAGGAAAACGATTTTCGTTTTCTGGCCAAAGCGGGCCGAGGGCGCAGCGTGTGGCTGTGGGCCGAACGCCTGGCTTGGGACAGCGAATTTTTCGGCCAGGGCGTGGCGCGCTTGCACGGCGTGTGGGAGACTTCGCCCCCCTTGGTTCGGGCCGACGGCGACTATCGGAAGCCGCTGGCTCGGCTGCTCGAACGGTTATCGAAGCGCGACGTGCGGTACCTGTTCGCGGCGGTTGATCCGCGCGATCTGCCCTTATTGCGATCGCTGGGGCAACTGGGTTTTTCACTAGTCGAGACGCGCTATTTCCACTATGGCCCGGTCAACGAGCCGGTGCTGGATGAACGCTATCCTGTGCGCCGCGCCGTGGCCGAGGATATTCCCAGCCTGGCGCGCGCCGCGCGCGGTGCGGTCAACCCCTTCGATCGGTTTCACGCAGACCCCTGGTTTGAACCCGAGGCCGTGGGCCGTCTGATGGAGCACTGGATCGCCGAAAGCGTGGCGGGCCGCATGGCCGATGTGGTGATCGTGCCCGACGTTCCCGAGCCGCAAGCCTTCGTCACCTATCGTTACCATCGCCAGCACTGGCAGCGATGGGGCGTCCCCTTGGCCCAAGGGGTGCTCTCGGCGGTGGCCCCTGAATTCCGCGGCTGGCTGGGAAAGCTGGGGCCGGAGGTGGCTTATCACCTATACCAGCAGGGGGTGCGGTTCTCTTGCGGCAGCACCCAGGTGACCAACCGGCCAATAATTTGGCTGGCACAAGAGGCCGGAGCCCGGTACGGCCGGTGCGAGCACCTGCTGCGAAAAGTGCTCTGACGCCGGGTCCGCGTTGGCCCCCGGCCCGCTTTTCCAAGCGGTGTGTCAGGGGCTTGCTGCGCCGAAAACCCACACGGGGGCGCGCCGGACTTGGCCGGCAAAATCGGCACACCGGGCGTGGTTTACTCAGTCGAGTGGCCTCATAGTTCAGTTGAGTTGTTTGTAGCGGATGCGACAATAGAGCATCTGCCTGTGGGTGGGTCTGAGGGCGGTTTTGCGCGCAGACGGTGCCCCCCTTCGCGGTCCGCGTGGGTGGGACAGTCGGCAGACTCTTTTGGGCGAGAACATCTCATTCCGCACCACGCACTTACGACACGGAACCTGTGAGCAAGCCACGTCGAAGACCCACCGCCTCGCGCGACCCCGACAGCGGTCAAGTGCCGCGCCCGCGCTCCGCCCTGGCCGACGGGGGCCCTTTGGTCTGGCCCGAGGGATTTCCAGATAACTTGCCCCGGGCACTAGCGCGATCGGCGGCCACGACAGAATCGCGTGTGGTCATGGTGTCGGCCGAGGGGCGGGAATGCGTTTGGAGCTACGCACAACTACAGACCGCCGCACGACGCGTGGCCGCACGGCTACAGGCCGCAGGCTTGCAGCGAGGTGATTTGTTGCTGCTTCAAATCGCCGATCCAGCCGAGTACCTGCAGGTGCTGTGGGGCGCGCTGTTGGCTGGCGCGGTGCCGGCACCGTTTGCCACGGGCACATCGGGCTTGCTTTCCGCGCTCTCGATCGAGCGGCTGCAAAGTGCCTGGCAGCTTCTGGACCGACCGGCGATTGCAGTGGGTTCGCGGCTTGTAGGGGGCTTTCTGCCGCTGTGGAATGTCGGTGGACAGCCTCTTCCCCGGTGGCTCGACGTAGCGAACCTGACGGCCGAGGATGCAGCGGAAGCGGCGCCGCGCGCTGCTGTGGAGCTGGTTTCGCCCGACGATGTGGCGCTGGTGTTGTTCACCTCGGGCAGTTCCGGTCACCCCAAAGCGGTGCCGTTGACTCATCGCCAACTGCTGTCGATGGCGGTGGGCACCATCGCCGGCAATGGTTTTCAAGCCGCCGACACCACGCTGAACTGGTTGCTGCTGGACCATGTGGGCGCGGTCTCGTTCTTGCATTTGTTGCCCACGGCGTTGGGCTCGAATCAGGTGCATCTGGCCACGTCGCTGGTGCTGGGCGATGTGGTGGCCTGGATCGAGGCCTTGGAGCGCTATCGCGCGACGATCAGTTGGGCCCCCAATTTCGCATTTCGCTTGGTGGTCGACCGCGCGCGCGATATCGAGCGCCGCCGCCATGATCTGTCGGCGCTGCGGTTCCTGGTCAACGCCGGCGAAGCGGTTTCGGCGGAGACGGCGCGGGCGTTTTTTCGGCTGCTGCGCCCCCACGGACTGGCGCGCGATGCCATTCGCCCGGCGTTTGGCATGTCGGAAACGTGCTCGGGCATTACCTGGGCCGAGCGGTTTGGCACCCTGCTGGTCGACGATGGTCGGCGGGTAGCCAGTTGCGGGCCCCCCATTCCCGGTGCGCAATTGCGGGTGAGCGACGAGGCGGGCCAGACGCTGGAAGAAAAGCAGGCTGGCTGGCTCGAGTTGCGTGGGCCGTCGGTGTTCGGCGGTTACCAGACGCTTTCGGGCCGTGATCGTGCTGACTTTTCCCAAGACGGCTGGTTTCGCACCGGCGATCTGGCAGTGATCGACGACGGGCAACTGTATATCACCGGACGTGCCCGACACGATGTGCTCATTCATGGGGTGCGCTACGCGCTGTCGGAAATCGAACTGGGAGCCGCCTTGGCGATCGGTGTCGATGCTGCTCAGGTAGTGGCCTGTGCGGTACGTGCAGCGGGCCGCGACACGGAGTCGATCGCGGTGTTCGTGCCGCGGACCGCCACCGCGGTCGATGGCAACAGTGTCGTACAAGCGGTGCGGGTCGCGGTGCGCGGTCGATCGGGAATCACGCCCGAGTTCGTGCTTCCGGTGGATGCCGACGAGGTGCCGCGCTCGTCGATCGGCAAGCCGTTGCGGGGAACACTACGCGCGCGGTTCGAGGCGGGCTGGTACGACGAACAGGCGCCCGCGCCGGCGATGGCCGACACGAGTTCGGCGGAAAACGCAGATAGCGAACCGGCGTCGCCGCGGCGAGCGCCCGGCGCAGCGGTGGGCGAACTGGAACGGCGACTGGCCGCGCTGTGGGAAGAAGTACTGGGCCTTGCGCGTTGTGCCTGGGATGTGAATTTTTTCGACCTGGGTGGCACCTCGGTGCAGTTGGCACAGATTGAACACCGCTTGCGTACCGAACTGGACTTGCCCCTGACGGTAACCGACCTGCTGTCCTATCCCTCGATTCGCGAGCTGGCGACCTATTGCCGGGGGCAGGGTTTTCGACCATCGGAGCCTCGGACAGATGCCGACGCACGGCGCAGCCGGGCCTCGAGCGTCGCTGGCCCGAAGGAACCAGAACAACCACCCCGGGCAGCGGCGACACGGTTGCCCGCCCCGCAGACGCCCGCGACC
>CAYSXM010000144.1:0-8461 GCA_964434905.1 uncultured Pirellulales bacterium
CAGTGCGAGACTTCGGGTGGACGGCAACCCCGGGTGGCGCGTGGCGGCTGGCGTGCTCCGTGGTTTGTCCCTGCGTGGTGATACCGCGGACAGGAACGCCACGCATCGGAGACGGACACGAAGCCGCTGATCTCCTCAGGCGTGAATCGCCCGGGGCCGGCCGCCCGTTGAATAACTCGACGCGCCAGCAAGAAGAACACTCGACCGCACTTCCCTGTAACGTGGCCCTGGGTTGCGCGACAAGCAACCAGGGGCACGGTTCCTACCCCTTCGGCGCCAAAAAGCTCAAGTGGTGCGCCGCGTGGATTAATGCGAGGTCACTCCACTGCGTTTTAGAAAGTTGGCCGAAAAACGGATGCGGAAAGGGCAGGGCCGTCATTTTTTCAAAAGCAGAGACGTCGGCGCGAAACCGATCTAGCGCAGCCGTCTCGTCATGTGCGGGGCCAGGCAGCCACCACTGCGGGACCTTGATGCCCGCCTTCATGCGGCGCTGCCGAATGATTCTTTGCACCAGCACGGGCCCAACCAGTTTGCGGATGATCCATGGTCCCTGATGGCTGTTACCACGAACCGCGGTGCGGAGCCCCTCGCCCACATGGTCCAAAATCTGTGAAAGATCCCAGTTCCCGGCGCGATCGTAGCCGGCACCGTGGAGACGCTCGGCGTCTGCCAGAGTTTCTGGCCAGTTCTTGAAGTCGAGTTGTCTTCGTTGTCGAGTTGATGGAGCCAATGGTTCATCCTTCGCGGAGCGCGGTTGTCTGTTCACCAACACCGGCAGCAGGAGGCATTTCCGGTCCCGACAAACTCTTCAGGAACTCGATGACGGCCTGGCGTTCATCTGTGGTCAAGCGATCACCAAAGGTGTGGCCCGTGTTCCCGTGACCGAATTGTTGGGTGTCGTACCGCGTTCCGTGATCAATCGCCACCTGGGAAAAGACCTGTTTGCCCGCCGCGGCAGCCGCGCTTCGCTCAAATTCGGTCCGCGACACGGTCTGAAAGGCCATGCCGACTCGCTCCAAGTCATAGGCCTGTGGATCGCGATTGCTGCGCGACCAGATTTCCGGTCGCAAAGCGGAGTTGAGAACCGTGTCGAGAGTGGGAACAGAACCATTGTGGAAGTAGGGTGCCGACGCCCACACTCCGACCAAGGGCGGCGCCACATAACCCTCTGTTTCAGGCACCGTGGCGTGCGGGATCGACTCTTGGGGAACTCCCTGGGCGGCGTAGTATACCGTCAACTTGTTGATATGGTCGGCAATGGGTCTGAACTTTTGAAGCGTAGCATTGTACGCGACATCCGTCTTGACATCTCGCAGCAAATGAGAGAAGCGGTAGTCCACTGTCCAGGCCCCCGGCCGACTAAGATCGGTTTGCGTGGGCAGTCTGGTGTAGGTGCCGTGACAGGTCTTGCACGCCCTGAAACCCGTTGCGTCCTGCGGCGCGACGCGGCCATGAAACAGGTCGGCGCCCCGCTGAACCAGGTCGGCGTCGAGCGCGGCTGGGAATGGTGGCGACTCCGTATCGCGCGCAAATGCCAAGGCCTTGGCTACGGACTGGACATGCTCCGCATGGTGAGCATTCATTTCCGAATGGATGGTCGTGAAATTGATCGAGAAGCTGGCCGCATCGTGGGGCCCGGCGTCCGCGTACCAATAGTCCTTCGTCTTGTATTTCATGGACCACCAGGGCATGGGATCCACCGGCGGAAGTTGGACCGACTCGAACAACTTTTCGAGTTCCGTCTTGCCTTTGGCGACTTCCAGCCCCTGGTTCGCCGGATCGACCAATTGGGTACCCAGACGCCAGACACCGAACGGGCCAAAATTGTCGCCGCGCGTTCGTAGTTCGTTGGGCGCCGACTGATTGATATGGTTGTTGCCCAGTCCGGCCACAACTTGACCATGCACGACCCCGGCGTGGCAGGCGAAACAATTGAGCGTCACGAGTTGCGCCTTGTTGCGAACCAGGGCGCTCGCGCCCAAACCAAACGCCGGGTCAGAACCGATCGTTCGCGTGGGGGGCGATGGAAGACTACCCGTGGTAAAGAAATTGCCCTCCGGGGAGCCTGGATCGTACCCCGCATCTTTCTGCGCTGCGTTGAAAACGCCGAGCGCCAAACGCGCAGCGACCGTGGGAATCGCGGTCTGAAACAGCCGCCCGGCAAAAATCTCTTCCAGTCCCTCCTGGGCAGCCGCCGAGTGCGATGCCTCATCGAAACCGTAAAACGTCCATGGTTCCGAAGCAGGTGCCGTCGTCGCGGTAAGTGCCTGCAGCCAAGCGATTGTCAGCGCCAGGCTCCGGAATACTGACCTGCGGCTCAGGTCGATCCGCGATGAGCAAGTGAAAAAACTTGGAATCCACATGGATCTGGTTCTCCTGCCGCCTGGAATCGTGCTTAGTTCTCGTTACTGTTCACATCGGGGGCGGTGGGGACATCGACAATTCCCAAATACCGCAGGTGCATGCGAATCATTTCCTCGGCCCGTTCATCCATGGCTGGCTGATCGATTTCGTGCATCTGGATTCGGTGGGCCAGCGTGGCGAAGGCCACCTCGAGGCCGATTCGTATGCCGCGTTCCGGATGGGGGTGATCGATCTCGAACGAGCGGGCCATGACGAGTTGCGTTACCCGTTTCACGATCAGGTCGCCCACTTCCGACCAGGCCTCCCGAAAGCGGGCATCCTCGGAAGCGTGCTCGAGGAACGCGCGGATCAGCCCTTGTTTGGCGCGATACGCCGCAACCATCACGGGAAGTGTTTGCCGCAGCGTGGCCGCCAACGGCACGCTCTGCCAGCGATCCAGTTCAAAAAGTCGCTCGATCAGTGCTCGCTGCGCGACGGCATGGCGTTCGAAAAGCGCCCCCAGCAGGGCTTGCTTGTTTTCAAACCGCGCGTAAATCGACGGCGGCGATGTGTTCGCGTTTTTGGCAATCTCCGCAATCGTGATTTCGCGAAAAGGTCGCCGGTCCAGCAAGTGCTGGGTCGCATCCAGAATCCGCTCGAGCGTCTCTCGACTGCGAACCTGGACGGCAGGGTTGACCCACCCGGAAGCGGACGGCCGCGGTTGTTCGATGGGCATGGAATCCTCGAACCATAATTGTATTCGCACTACAGTACAGTACCCAACGGGACTCCAGACGGTTTCAAACATCGCAAGGTGTTGTGAAATAATGCTTTAAAAATAGTTCGAACAGGTTATCCGACCCAATTTCACCGTCGACAATCCCAAGCTCCGCGCAGTGTAAACGTCTGTGGGGCAGTAGATAGGAGCGCTGCAAAATCGGGGTCTGCCCCCCCTCGCGAGTCTCGCTGTAGTTTCCCAGGGGCAGCACAGGTCTCCTGCGCGGCAGGGGCTGGCAAGCTGCTGCAGGGGTTATGGAATGTCCTTCGCTTCGGTCTATGCTTACCCCCGCAGCCGTTCTCGTAAAACAAGGCCGCGACATCTTGCTCCGCGACTCCAGCCACCCACCATTGCCCGCGACGCCTCCTCTCGCGGCGGTTACGACCCGTTCACCGGCCAGGGCTGGGCTGACGCTGGTCGAGCTACTGGTGGTGATGGCCATCATCGGCCTGCTCGTCGCGGTGTTGCTGCCAGCGGTGCAGGCGGCACGCGAAGCGGCCCGGCGCACACGCTGCCTTGACAATCTGCGCCAGTTGGGCATCGCGCTGCACCTCTATCACGGCGCGCATCTGCGGCTGCCGATTGGCAACCAGTATCGGCGCTATTGGACCTGGCAGGCTGCCACGCTCCCCTATCTAGAAGAAACGCCGCGCGGTCTGACGCTGGACTTTGCCTTTCCGGGCAATTGCTTTCAAGCCACGGCCGCGCTAGGGCCGGCCAGCGCGGTGACCGACGACCCCTTGCCGGTCTTCAGTTGCCCCGACGACCCGATGATTTCCACCGCTTGGGACGACGGCGCCAGTGGCCTGCGCTTTGGCCGCCATAGGCCCGGCAGCTACCTGGGCGCCAGCGGCAGCGGAATCACTTTTGCCGGCACGCCCTTGGCGTTCGACGTGGTTCGCGACGGTGTGCTGTTTGGCGGCGCGGCGCCGGTGCCGGGCGTCCGGCTGTGTGTCGCCATCGACGATGTGGCCGACGGCACCAGCCAAACCCTGCTGGCCGGCGAACGGGGCGTGCCCGACGATCGGCGTTTCGGCTGGATGCTGTGCGGCGCCGGCATTGGCGGGGTGGGCGAAGCGGACAACTGCTTGTCGATGGAACTGGGACTGTTCGCGGGACAGGCCGACTTGCCGCCAGCCACCTTGACCCCCTTGCAACGACAGAACATCCGCCACTATTGGAGCTATCACCCAGCAGGCGCCCAATTCGTGTGGGTCGATGGCAGCGCCCGGCTGTTAACCTATTCCACGGGCCTCAACGTGTTGCGCGCGATGGCCACGCGAGCGGGCGGCGAAGCGCTAGAGACCCTGCCCTAGCCCCGCACTGGCAAAGTGGTCGGCAGCGGGGCCCTGCCGCCTGCCGGCGCTGCGGGATTGTCGGACCAGTAGCGGCCGAGTTCCCCCCCAGAAGCGACGCCAGCGCTTGACCGGTCGTACTCGCCCAATCAGACTCGAACGCGGTCGGCAGGCAGGCTTGTCGCGTGCCGCTGGGCCCCCCCTTCTTCGCGGCCGATCCCCATCCCCCGCAATCGCTTCTGAAACGATGATCCTCCATGATTGAATGTTTGCCGAATCGCGCGGACCAACCTGGGCCAATCACAGGGCGACTCTGCTGTCTGGTAGCCGGATTGGCGTGGTTGCTCGTCGGTGGCCCTGCGACTGCCGCGGCGCGCGCCGCAGGCGCGGATTCCAATGCCGCGGCCGCGACGCCAGATTTGGCGGTCACTCCTTCCGCGGTGGTCGACCGCGAGCAAGCGGGGCGCGACTTTGCGCTGCAGGGCGAATACGTCGGCCAGGCCACGGGCGGTTGGCGCGCCGTACCGCTGGGCATGCAGGTGGTGGCACAAGCCGACCGCAAGTTGCTCGGCGTGGTGTTGCGCGGAGGGTTGCCGGGCGCCGGCTGGACAGGCGACGCGCGCGAGCCATTGTCTGGCGACTGGCGGCCCGGTGTCGGGCGGTTGGCGGGTCAGGGTTGGCGCGCCACGATCGCGACGAACCGCTTGTGGTTGTACGACGCGCGGGGAGTGCTGCGCGGCGTGCTGCACAAGGTCGAGCGCAGCAGCCCCACGATGGGACTGCTGCCACCTCCGGGTGCCATTGTGCTCTTCGCCGGCGGGCCGTCCGACGAGTTGACCGGCGCGCGGATCACGCCCGATGGGCTACTCCAGGAGGGTGCGCTCACGAAACGCACGTTTCGCGATTTTCACATGCACGTCGAGTTTCGAACCCCGTTCATGCCAGCGCAAGGGGATCAGCAGCGCGGCAATAGCGGCGTATATTTGCAACAGCGGTACGAAGTCCAGATTCTCGACTCGTTTGGCCTCGAAGGAATTGAGAACGAATGTGGCGCGTTGTACAAGCTGAAACGGCCGCTGGTGCACATGTGCTACCCACCGCTGAGTTGGCAAACCTACGACATCGATTTTCGCGCGGCGCGATTTGACGAGGCTGGCCGCAAGATCCAACCGGCGCTGCTCACAGTGCGTCAGAATGGCGTGATCGTACAGAATCGTTTGGAGATTCCCTCGAAGACCGGCAATGGCCAGGTCGAAGGGCCGGCGGCGCGCCCCATATTGTTCCAGAACCATCGCGACCCGGTGCGGTTTCGTAATCTGTGGATCGTGGAACAAGAAGAATTGGCACCCGTGGCCTCGAGTTCTTGAAGCCGGCGACACGGCAGCGCGCACGTATCCGGTGGCAACATTAGCTGGCCGTTTCGGCCAGCGCCACGGCGCCCCGTACGACAACTTCCTCGCCCAGCAACGCGGGGACGATTTCGTAGCTGCCGGCAAACGGCGGAAAAACATATTCGGCCACTGCCTTTCGCAGCGGCGCAAAGAGCAACGTTTCTCCCAAGAGCGACACGCCACCCCCAATCACCACCGCCTGGGGCCCGGTCAGGGTGATGACCTGGGCCAGGCCCCACCCCAGGTGCCGCCACGCCTCGGCCAGCACCTGTGCCGCTAGCTGGTTGCCTGCCGCGGCGGCGTGCCCCAGCGTGCGCGCCGAGATCTGGCCTAATTGTCCGCCGGCCAGATCCAATAGCTGTTGTGCATCCGAGGGCGCCGCGCCGAGCGCCAGCGTTGCCGGTTCGTGGAACGGCGTTTTCGCACGCGACGACCATGGCTGCAAAGCGTCTGGGGCATGCGGCCCCAGCGAGGCGCGCACCGCGGCTTGGGCGCGTGCAGCCAGCCCCCAACCGCTGGCCCACGACTCGAGATGCAGCGTGGGGCTGTTGGCATCCACTCCGGGGCGGAGGTGACCGATCTCGGCGGCGCCCAGTCCTTGGCCGCGATAAATCGCCCGGTCGACGATTAACCCACCGCCAATTCCCGTTCCGATGGTCAGATAAACCACCGGGTTGCGTCCGCGCCCGGCGCCGTGGGTCGCTTCGGCCAAGCCTGCTACGTCGGCGTCGTTACCCACATTGGTGGGAAGTTGCCAAGTGGCGCGGCACCAATCGGCGAGCGGAAAGTCGATCCAGCCCTGCACGTGGTGGCTTTTGAGCACGCGGCCGGCCAAATCGACCGGCCCCCCAAACCCAACGCCCACTGCGCGGGGACGATATTCGGCGATCAGAGCGGAGCCCTGTTCCGCTACCCAAGCCAGAATGCCGGCGGCGCCTTGCGTGGCATCGACCGTGGTGCGACACAGCGCGACCAGAGGAGCGCTGCCGGAGGCGCCGACCCCCACTTGCAACTTGGTGCCTCCGATTTCGACACCGAGGAACATCCCTGGCTTTCCCCTGAGTGGCGCGGCCGCCCCCGACATGCCGGCTGGCGGTTACTCGTCGGACCCCGCCGGCTGCGATGGCCCGCCGCCAGGTCGGCGGCCTGGAAAATCGCCGTCGTTCGGGGCGGCATCGTGCGGAAGTTTGGCGCCGGCGGTGCCGCTGCTGGACCACACCCGGCGCTCGCGTGAACTGGGAATGTTCATCGCCTTGCGATATTTGGTCACCGTCCGCCTGGCAACGCTCAGCCCGTGCTTAGCCAGTTCAGACATCAGATCGTCGTCGCTGAGCGGATTCGATTTGTCCTCGGCATCGACGACCTCTTGCAGCTTGAGGCGCACGGCGTCCCAGGCCACTTCTTCGCCCGAGGCCGAGGTGGTGCCACCGCCGAAAAACCGTTTCAGTGGAAAAATGCCCCGCGGCGTCTGGACCCACTTGTCATCGACGGCGCGACTAACCGTCGTCACATGCACGCCCACCTTGTCGGCGATTTGTTGCATTTTAAGCGGTTCGATGAACTCGGGACCTCGGTTGAGGAACTCGGTCTGGTGATCGACGATGGCTTGGGCCACCTTGGTCAGCGTGCCGCGCCGCTGTTCGATCGACTCAATCAGCCATTGCGCCGAGTTGATCTTGCGCTTGATGTAGTCCTTGGTTTCTTGCGATGCCTGCCCGCTTTGCAGCAACTGGCGGTAATACAGGTTGATGTGCAGGCTGGGCAGTTGCCCTTGTTCCAACCGCACCACGTAGCGCCCCTGCTCGTCGGCTTCGATGAACACATCCGGGGTCACGATGGGAATCTGGTCGGTGGCAAAATCGGCCCCCGGCTTTTGTTTTAGCTTGCGCAGTTCCCCGAGCGCCGCCTGGATCGCCGCGATGCTGTAGCCTGTTTTCCGCTCGATCAGCGGCAAGCGATTGTGCGCCAGATCCTCTAGGTGATTGCCCACCAACACCCGCAGTTGCTCGTAATAAGGGCGGTCGGGCGTGAGCTGCAACAGCAGGCACTCGCGCGCGTCGCGGGCACCGACACCCGGTGGATCGAGTTTTTGCACCAGCGCCAAGGCCTGCTGGGCCAGCGCCAATTGTGCTGGGGGGGCGTGCGGTTCGATCAGGTCTTCCAGCCGGCCCTGCAGGTAACCGTTGGGATCGAGGTTGTAGATGATCCGTTCGGCCATCTGCCGCACTTCGGGTGTCACCTCGAACCAGCCCAACTGATCGCGCAGATAGTCTTGCAAGGTCGGCGGGCGCGAGACCATGTTGGCCATCGCGTCGTGGCGACGATCGCCCTCTTCATCCAACCGATTGCGCGAAGGACGCGACCGCTCTTCAAAGTGATCGGGCCACTGCTCGTCCATTTCCAGCAAGCGCTCAAAGTCTTGCTCGTTGTTCTTCGATTCGTCGACAACCAACTCGCGTTCACCCTCGGTCGGGGCGTCGGGGTTTTCACGCTGCTCGGCGGGGGGTTCCCCCTCGACGTAATCCTGCTCTTCCTCCGGCGTAATCAGCATCTCGTTCTCGGACAATTCCTGCTCAATGCGTTCCTGCAGCGCCATGATTGGCAACTGCAAGATCTCCATCGACTGGATCATGCGCGGAGCCAGCTTCATCTGC
>CAYSXM010000145.1:0-8415 GCA_964434905.1 uncultured Pirellulales bacterium
GCCTGGGTGGGATGAGAACCCGGCGTCGCAGGTCGCTGTTTCGCCAGCAGGGCGGAACGGGGCTCGGCAGGGGGCGGGGTTAAGCCCGAATTATTCAGGAACGTTCTGCCGCGGAACCGAACGTGTCGCGTCTCTAGCGTCAAACTGCAATCGTCCCTGACTCACGTATTCACCAATACACAGCGCGGGCCGATCGCGGTATTCCTTTCGGCCGCAACACCTTCGACTCCTCGCGACGAAGTCGATGAATCATCCGGGCAAAGACAAGTGCCAGGGCGCCGGGATGCGAAGGGCTGCTAAATCGAACCGCCGTTCGAAGGCCCGCCACGCCGCGTCAAGGGGCGAACAGCAACCACCAGCGCGAGCACTGCCAAGATGGCAAAACCCGCGGCCAGGCCCCAATAAAATGGTGAACTCATGAACGCAACCCGGAAACAATTCCGCGCTTCAATCTGAACTAGCTAGCGCGCGGTTGGAAGGTGTGTTGGGAGCTTCCGCTAGCCGGCCTTTTTTGTTTTGGCTAGGTGAAGTAGGCCTTGTCAGGCCAAGGCCTGACCTGCAAAACTTTGACTTGCGCACAGATGAGCGGTATGGGGGCTAAGACCAATACCCGATCGCGACCCAAGCGCCGCGCAGGCTCCAGCGTAGTCACGACCGGGGGCCAGACCAAGCTTTTTTCCCGGTACCTAGCGCGGTACGTCGTCACCTGTCAGAATCGCAGGGCCGTTTGCTCACCGCCGTGCTTGCCGGGTCTATTTCGTGGTGGCCATGAACCGTAAGAAGTGCGATTCCAGCATGGCCCAGTTGTCGCCAAAGGTTTTGACAAAGTCGGCCGTACGCGTGGCGGCGTCGTAGGTCTCGAAGTTGGGTCGGGCTGCGGTGCGGGCCAGGAATTCGCCGTATTTTTTTCCTTGGGTTTCCACGAGGTAATAGGTTACGGCCCAGGCTTCGGCATAGGCCGCGTCGGCATCGACATCGAATAGTCGGTCGCGCGCCACGATCTCGGCCATGGCTCCGGGTTGCCTCCGTGTGTTGGCATAGTGCCGAAAGCTGGTAAGCCGGTCGCGATTCACGCGGTCGTGCTGGGAAGACTTCGCGCGCCAATTCCAGACCCCCGGTGCCTCGAACAGCGTTCCCAGCCCTTCGGCGACCCAGCGGGGCGTGTATCCAAAGCGATTGTGCACGCCGGTGTTGAATGCCGTTTGATGCGTGGCCTCGTGAATGATCGTGGCGGCGGTTTCTTCCCAGCCGGCTGCCTGATCGGTCTGGTCGAAAAGTGCCACGCGATTGGTCGTCGGCGAGTAGTACCCCAAGACGCTGGCGCCTACTTGCTGCTGATCGCGTTGTGCATAGCGGATGAAATCTGCCTGCTTGGCAAAGACCAGGGCCACCAGCGGGAACTCGGGTTGGGTGGGGCGCAGGCCGCGCGCGGAGAAGTAGTGGATGAACGTGCGATACAGCGTCTCGAACCGCTCTCCCCATAGATCACGTTGCCCCTTGGGGTGCGCCACGAGGTAGTGTCCGGTGGGCGTCAATTCGAATTGATTACCCAGCTCGCGCTGCAGTTGTTCGCGGATCTCGCCGAC
This sequence comes from uncultured Pirellulales bacterium, assembly GCA_964434905.1. Classification (GTDB taxonomy): domain Bacteria; phylum Planctomycetota; class Planctomycetia; order Pirellulales; family CAYNRE01; genus CAYSXM01. The sequence continues at coordinate 1,587 of CAYSXM010000145.1, forward strand.
GGAATAGCTGTGAAAGGTGGGCGAACTCTTCCGCACTTCGCCGGCGGCGTCGGGAGAAAAATCCCACAAGCGGCCATCGCGGCCCAACAACAGGACTTGGCTTTGGTTCCAGGTGAGTGGTGTGCCTTCGACGCGCGTGGTTCCCAGCGAAAGCTGGAGCGTGTAGCCTGGCGTCGCGCCCCGACAGGTGCCGGTGATCAGCGCCACGACGATTGCCAAACCGATCGTCGACCCCCACCGCGCTCGGTCGTGCTGTGTCATGAAACTCGCCTCGAGCCAGGTTGTGTTGCCATCGGAAGGGCTGCCAGCGGCGCCGCAAGGTGCCTGCGCCGGAGCCCCGGGGGATCGCGGAGATGGGCGGTCGTAGTGTCCGTGGACGGTGTATCGCACGTGCCTTTGGGCCGACGCGCGTGTCACGCCGTGAGGGCGGTATCCGGCGGTGCGACCTGGGCGCCGGGACAACGCGGCGCCACTGGTTCAAGACTAGCCCACGCTGGGTCGCTGAACGGCTGCCTGGGTGGAGCCTGCGCCACTGGTCCGAGTGGGGCATAGTGCCGCGCTGAACGTGGCTTTTTGGCGACACGTGGTGGCCAGGCCACGCGCCGCCAGACTTCGAGCAAACCGTGCCGGGCGAACCCCGCATACCCAACTGCCGAACAGGTTGCTATTCTGCCACCAAGAGCGGTATTTCGGCTGCCGGTTTTCCCTCGCCACGCACCCCCAGGACCATCATGCCTTACGATTTTTCCGAGCCCGACGAATTGCGGCTCTTGCGTAAAACGGTGCGCAAGTTCGCGGAGACCGAAATTGCGCCGCGTGCTCACGATCTGGATGAGCGCGAGGCGTTTAGCGTCGAGCTGACGCGCCAGATGGGCCAACTGGGGCTGTTCGGCACGATCGTTCCCGCCCAGTACGGCGGTCAGGAGCTGGACTACCTGGGCTATGTGGTGGCGGTCGAGGAATTGGCACGCGTCGATGGTTCCCAGGCGGCCACGATTGCCGCGCACAACAGTCTGGGCGCGGCGCCGTTGTATTACTACGGCACCGAGGAACAGCGTGCGAAGTACTTGCCCGGCCTGTGCACGGGCGATGGTTTGTGGGCGTTTGGATTGACGGAATCGGCGGCCGGCAGCGATGCGCAGGCCTCGAAAACCACCGCGGTGTTCGACGCTGCCCGCGGCGAGTGGATCATCAACGGATCGAAATTGTGGATTACCAACAGCGCCAACGAACTGACGCGCGGGATTACGGTGCAGGCGGTGACCGGTGAGCGCCCCGGCGGCAAGAAAGAGTTGACCTGTTTTCTGGTCCCCACGGGCACTCCGGGCGTTACGGCCCGCGCCATGCATGGCAAGATGATGTGGCGCGCCTCGAACACGGGCGAACTGTTCTTCGACGAGGTACGCGTACCGGAATCGCAGATGTTGGGGCAGCGTGGGCAAGGCTTCAAGATCATGATGGAAACGCTGGACAATGGCCGGCTGTCGATTGCCGCCATGGGTTTGGGGTTGGCCAAAGGTGCCCTGGAACTGACGTTGAATTATGCCAGCCAACGAGAGACATTTGGCGTGCCAATCAAGAAGCACCAGGCCGTGGCCTTCAAACTGGCCGACATGGCCACGCGCATCGAGGCGGCCGAAAACCTGCTTTACAAGGCTTGCTGGGCGAAGCAGAACGACCTGCCGTTCCAGAAGCTGGCGGCCATGGCCAAGCTGTACTGCTCCGAGGTGGCCGAATTCTGCGCGCGCGAGGGGCAGCAAACCTTCGGCGGCTATGGCTTGATGAAAGAGTATCCCATCGAGCGACATTACCGCGACGCCGCGTTGTTGCGCATCGGTGAAGGGACCAGCGAGATCCAACGACTGGTCATTTCACGCTATTTGGGGTGTTAATCCGAATGATTCATGAGCCCTCTGCGGCGGAAGCAAACGTGTCGCGTCGGCTGTGTCAAACCGCAATCGGCCCTGACTCACGTTTCACCCATACGACCCAGAGCACTGGAAAAGCCAATGGCACCCAACCGGTGGATTCGATGGCACAGGTTGTTGCCAAATGAAAAAGGTAGGTCTCGTGGGGCCAAGGTCTGACCTACAAAACTGACCTACAAAACTTCTCGCGGAATCAGACAATCTGGGGTTGCTGCTGGCACGTCTTTACGTCTCGGCCAATTCGCGGCGCACCAGTTGCCAGGTGTGGCGCACCACCTGATCGGCCGCTGCCCGAACCAGTGCCGGGCTGACCGAGGCGATCAAGCCCGAAAGTTGTTCCACTCGGGCTTGCCACAACAGCCGGGTGCCACCCAGCGGATCGGGCGTCAGATTCAATTCGCTGACAATTTGCATGCCGACGCCGATGCCCTGCGCGGCCACTTGCATTCGCGCGACGTGCGGGGGGACCAGCTCGCCCAGCACAATCTTCAGCTTCAGCGTGCCGCGCAGGAAGGAGAAGCCGGGGCGTACCACACCATGCAGTTCGCCTGGTCCAACCCGCTGGCTGGTGGTCAGGTCGGGAATGGTCCGTGCCAAGGCGTCGAGGTCGGTTAAGAATTCAAACACGCGCGTGGGCGGAGAGCGAAAGGATTCCTCGCCGCCAAATTCCAGATTTCCCGCCATGGCGTCCGCTGCTCCGCGAAGTGAAGTTTCCTCTCGCAAACTGCCTGTCGGGCGCGGGGCGCTGGGCACCGGCCAGAGGCGATTGTAGCGGTTTTGTCGGCGGACCAAGCGCTGTCCCCCCTTTGGCTACCAGGGTTCGTGCCCACACCGCAGGGTTTAGCAGGGTCTGCCGCGGCGCCGGGCGAACAGGCGTGACCTAGGGTTTTCCAGGCGCGGCGGTCCGATCGAAAGCGGCGCCGTCGCGCTAGACGGAATGTACGAGGGGGCGCGAGTTGACGACAGCCCAGGCAATTCTGGGTGCCGAGCGCGCTCCGCGCGCCCGGCTGGCACTCCGGTAAAAAGGCGAAGCATGGCCTCCGACGTAACACCCTCGACGGTCTTGGTTGTCGACGACGATCCTAGCTGCCGCCGGCTGCTTTCCAAGCTGCTGGGCAGGGCAGGGTTCGAAGTGATCGAGGCGGTCGACGGCATCGATGGCTATGCCCGGGTGCTGTCGGAAAAATGCTCGCTGGTCGTGACCGACAACCAGATGCCGCAACTCACGGGCATTGAAATGGTGCGCAAGCTGCGTGCCAGCCGCTTGCCGCACTATCCGTACATCATTCTGGCAACTGGCGTGTGCGACGTGGCGGCCGGGCTCGACGCCGGCGCCGACGATTTCATCGGCAAGCCGATCGTGGTCGACGAGTTGCTGCCACGGCTGCGTGCCGGCCAACGCACGGTTGCCTTGCACGAATCGTTACGGGCGCGGAACCTGGAGTTGCAATCGGCGAACGACCAGTTGGCGTCTCTGGCCACCACCGATGGCTTGACCGGGCTGTTGAACCGTCGGGCGTTCTTCGAACGCTTGGAGCAAGAGTGGCAGCGCAGCATGCGGTACGATACGCCGTTGGCGGCGTTGATGATCGATGTCGATTGCTTCAAACGCATCAACGATACCTTCGGGCACCCCGCCGGCGACGCCGTGCTCCGGCAGGTGGCACGGTTATTGCAAGCCGATCTGCGCAGCGTCGACCTGGTGGGGCGCTATGGCGGCGAGGAATTCTGCGTCGTTTTGCCCGAGACAAACGCCCAGGGCGCGGCGCTGGTCGCCGAGCGCATTCGCCAGCAATGCGAGCAACTGGAACTGGCGGATGTTCATGCCGATTTGCATTTCACGCTGAGCATTGGTGTTTGTTCGCGCCAGTTGCAAACCCTTTCCGGCGAAGCGCTCGTGGAACACGCGGACCAGGCGTTGTTGTTCGCCAAGCGCACCGGTCGCAACCGCGTGGTAAGGTACGACGAAATCGTCGCTGGTTCGGAGCCGCCGAACGAACACGACACGCTCGCCGACCCCACCCGGGGACTGCACACCGCACTGATTCCCTACCAGGTCGTGAATACGCTGCTGGCAGCGCTGCGATTTCGCGATCCGCAAACGGTGGAACACACGCAACGGGTCGCCAGGCTGTGTGGTGAATTCAGCCGGGTGCTGGCGGTGTCTCCCGACGATCGCGTCGTGCTGGAAATCGCCGCCCTGGTACACGATGTGGGCAAATTGGCAACACCCGACGAGATTCTCAACAAGCACGGCGTGCTCAGCGACGATGAATTCGCCGTGGCCCAACGCCACCGCGAGATCAGTGTCAGTATTCTCAGCAGTTGCTTTTCTGAACAGCGGCTGGTCGACATCGTGCGCTTTTCTGATCGCTGGTACGACGGCTCTCATGGCGAGCCGGCTGGCGAGCGCCTGCCACTGGGCGCGCGGGTGTTGGCCATCGTCAGCTTGTTCGACGATCTGCTCGCCGGGCGCGCCTGGTGGCAACCCCACACCCCTGACGAAGCTCTGGCCGAGCTAGTGCGGGGGTCGGGCACGCAATTCGATCCGATGCTCGTGGCCCGCTTCGTCGAATTGGTGCGCGGCGGCAGCGCGGCCGCACTCTACGCCAGCAGCTAGTGCCGCGTCCGTCGTCCTGTGCCGAATCCGAGGCAACTCCCGCCGCACGAGAAGTTGCTTGCCCCAAACCGCTGACGCGGCCCTGCGAATTCTTCAACGCGCTGCTAGTGCCAGGCAGGGGAACTGCAAAGTTAAATGCGAGGGGGTCAGGAACCTGTTTTTGGCCGACGGACGTCGGTTGAACGCAGTGCGTGTTGGCCGAAAAAGGTTCCAGACCCCGACTTTGCAGTTCTCCTGTAGCGCCAGGCCTCTCGCGCAGGACCACCAGGCAGGTTCTGGAGAAACTAGGCAAGCTGTAGCGGGCATGCCGGCTGACCGTCGTTTCCCCTCGGCCGACCGTCGATAAACGGTAGGGGTTGTAGCGATCGATCCGGCGCAGTGCCTCCACCACTCGGGCTGCGAACAATCGGCCGTGGACGGGCGGTTGCGGACAGGGCACGGCCGGGCCCAGGTGTGAGCCTCGGATCGCGCGGCCGGGCACTCCGCTAGTGAAGTTGGGCCGAGCCGATTTCCAGTCGACGTGTGCGGAGTTCGAGAGATGCCTGGCCCTGTTCTTCAACGCGGCAGCCGCAGCCAGGCCGTTCGCTCGTCGCGCGCCCGGCACGAAGCGCGCGTCTGGCAAAGCCGGTTGGCCGCGAGCCTGTGCCTGGTGTGCCTGCTGCTGGGAAGCGCTGTCTGGGGCCAGGGTCCGCGCGCTCTGGTTCCAGCGGCCAGGCGTTCGGAAGTTGCCATCGCCCGACTACCAGGAACCGCGCCCACGGCGCCTCGCGCGGAGCATCGGCCCGCTGCTGGCGCCGATTCGCCATCAGCGTCGGTGCTAGCGGGTAGCTCGATGCCGGTGTCACCTCCGGATCCTCCGCCCGACGTGCCGATAGCGAGTAGGGCGTGTTCCGCGGAAGAGCGCATCAGCGCCCTGGAGACAGCGTACCGCGAAATTTCCGAACGTCTCGACGCGGCGGCCCGACCACAGGCAGTTGCCCAACTTGCCTCGACTGCCGACAAGCCAGCGGCCGGTGACAAAGCCGACAAAGCAGATAAGAAAGCGGGCGATGGCTGGGAGGATTTGTCGAGCGACAAGTGGACCGTCAAGTTGGGCGGCCACGTGCAATTGGATTACATCAACTGGGCCAATGCCGACCCGGGCATAGCTGGCACGCAAGACTATTTCGAGTTTCGCCGATTGCGCCTGGTGGCCGACGGCACCGGCTACGGGGTGTACGATTTTCGTTTGCAAATGACCCTGGAGCCCGACACGGTTGGTGAAACGCCGGGGGTGACCTCGCCCGACGTGAAAGATGCGTATTTCACTTTGAACGAAACGCCCTGGCTGGGGCGGATTCGGGTGGGGAATTTCTTCGTTCCGTTCAGTCTGGAACAGGTGACCAACGACACGAACAACGTCTTCATGGAACGATCGATTCCGGTGCCAGGTGTCTTCGCTGCGGATCGCGAAGTGGGTGTGGCGGCCTACAACTGCACGGCCGACAAGAACATTACCTGGACGTGTGGTGCGTTCTTCGACAGCGTGACGGACAGCCTGAAAGAGAAGATTGACGACAATCAGGGTTACCGCCTGAGCGGTCGGCTGACGTGGCTGCCATATTACGACGAGCCCTCGAGCGGCCGCTACTTGCTGCACACGGGGGTGGGCGTGCTGTACACCGACGACGGCGACGATCGCGTTCGTTTTCGCGCGCGGCCACAGATTCACGAAGGGCCACGGCTGATCGACACTGGCAACATTGCGGCCAGCGACTATCTGACCGGCAATGTCGAACTGGCGGCGGTTCTGGGGCGCGTCACGCTACAAAGCGAAATGTTCGTATCGAGCGTCGACCAACTGGCTGGCGGTTCGACCAACGCCTATGGCGCCTATCTGCATGGCAGTTGGTTTCTGACGGGTGAGAATCGCATTTTCGATCGCTTTGGCCAGCACGGCGCGCAGTTCGCGCGGAACACGCCGTTTTCCAACGTGTTTTGGGTTCGCGGCGCGCACTCGCTAGGGGCCTGGGAGGCCAAGGCCCGCTGGTCGTATCTCGACTTGGGGAACTTCAATCGCGGCCAATACAACGACTTCACCGCCGGGTTCAACTGGTACTGGAGCGATCGCACCCGCGTGATGTTCGACTGGGTTCACCCCATCACCACGGCCCCCACGGTGTTTGGCGCGACCGAGTCGGACTTGTTGGCCATGCGATTCGATTGGAACTGGTAGCACCCAGACGTCTCGGGGATTACGCGGCCCTGACGACCCAGCCGCGCTGGGCGGCGAATGGACCCA
>CAYSXM010000146.1:0-8408 GCA_964434905.1 uncultured Pirellulales bacterium
ATGATTACAACTTTGCTTTTGAATTCACCGTCAAGGACAAGTACGGCAACGTTCTGAACGATTACAGCGGTTGGCGCCGCAGTGTATTTGTCGTGTGGGCAGATCCAAGCGATCCGACCGGAATGTTCAGCTTTGTCGAGACAGGACTGAAACGGATCACCGTTTCGGTAACCAATCCACGTTTCGAGACGACCACTCTTGTTGGGCTGCGCAACAGTAAAGGCTTGGGTGAACAGCAGCCCGTTGTGGCAACCACATTTGTCACTTCGGTCGGAGTCGACATCACCGCGGGAAGCGGCACCACGCTATCGACCGGCGTGAATCTGGCCAATGGGGCCAACTAGAACGATAGCGCGCTGTTGTAGTGAAGGATTGCATGCCATGCGTCTAACGTCTGGTTCCGTCGCGACGCGAACACCGCCACACCGCCGCGGCACGATTTATATCGTGGTCATGGGCGTCGCGACGACCGTCTCGCTGATCGGTTTGTCGGGCCTGATGGTCGCGCGGCAGCAACTACGGCGCGCTGCCGAGGCCGACGCCTGGACCGAGGCGGGTGACCTGGCCCTGGCGGGCGTTGAACTGGGCATCGCCCGCGTCAATGCCACACCCACTTGGCGCACGGCGTATACCCACAACGTGGAAATCAGCCCTATCTCGATGGGCAAGGGAACGTGCAGCTTCAAGCTGGTTGACGCGGCCTTGGGGGTGACCGATAGCAACTTGAACAACAATACCTACGATCCGGTGCGGTTGCATGGCATCGGGCGCGTGGGCAACGCCGTGCGAGTGTACAGCGTACAATTGATCGGCGACGTTCCGTTGGATGCGCTACGAACCACGGTGGCGACCAGTGGCTATCTCAAGGTGGTGCAGCCGGTGATCGGCAACGGCGGGCCGTTGTCGTCCAATGGTCTTTATACACGCACCAACACGACAACCGGGAATGTCGAAGCCGGCTCGGTCAGCGGAGCGGGAACCATCTACGGAACGCTCACGTCGCCCTCGCCGGCCAAAGCCATGCCGGATAAAACCGTGTTCGACGCCTATCGGCGATTGGCCACGACGATTCCGTTTTCTGGTGGCAGTACCTGGAACATGAGCGCGCCGTTGTTAAGTAGCGCGGTCAATCCGTTTTCGGCCACCAACCCCAACGGCATCTACTACATCAGCGTGCCGGCTAGCGGGAAACTGAACGTTCAGGTCAAACACCTCAAGGCGACGCTCGTTGTCGACTGCGCCAGTGGGGCCACAGTGCAGGTGAATACCGTTACCTTTTGGGAACCCAATAGCACCGATTTACCGATCTTGTTAATTCGCCACCTGACGACCAGCACCGCCAAGGATATTCTCCAACCACCCCCTGGGACTATCACCGAAGGCGCTACGGTCTATCCGGCCCAACTCAAGGGGCTGATTCACGTCGTCGGCGCCACAGGCGCGCCATCGGGCAACCTCGAAGTCGGACTGGGCGGCGGCGGGCTCATCCAGGGGATGGTCATTGTCGACCAAGACGCCTCGACCACCAGCAACACCGCCACCGTTACTTGGGACCCAAATCTGTATCTCAATCCCCCTGTGGGTTACAGTACGGGGCCCACCGTGAGAATTGCCACGGGCAGTCTGCAATGGGAAACTGGACCTTAAAACAGTCAGGCGTACTGTCTGCGGTCTGCTCATGAATAACTCGGGCTTTGTCATTCAACCTCGCTCGGCAGCCCGAATGCGGCACCCGGGTTGTGAAATGGCCCGTGGCGTGCAATGTGGAGCTTTCGCCACACCGGGGTGGCTTCCCGTCATCACACCGCGCGTAACAGCAGAGGCTAAGCGGCCCCAGAATGAACGTAACGTGTGACTGTTATAGCGTTTAGATGGCGACGTTAAATCGCATGGCGAACGACGGTACGCAACTCGCTAGTAGCTGAGCCTGGGTTTTCCTAGGTCTAGCTCGCAAAGCGAACCATTCGATGCGGTCGCCAGGTGCCGGTGTTCGTCGCCGATTCTACCGATGGTTCGTGGGCCAAGCCTTGTGGCTGGTTGGCGCGGGACCACTAACGGCCGAAACTCTGGTTGCAGCAGCGGAACGAATGAGCGGTGCCGGTGCAGTCGTGGTCACGCTAGTCGACGGCCGCGTGTTGCACGGCGCGCTCGACGCGCGAACCGATGCCCAGCGGCTGTGGCTGCGACTCGAGACCGCCGGTATACAACTAGCAAGTAGTTTCGGCTGGGACCAAGTCAGCCAGGTGTCGCTCGGTCACCAAGTTTATGCCGGACGCGATTTCTGGCCGGTGGCGCGCGAGCAGATGGCGCCGGCCCAAGCTGCTTTGGCGGCCGCCACCGATGTCCCCGCCGATGAGAACATCTCGCGAAAAATCGAAGTGTTGCCGTCTCTACCCAAGCTACTGGCCCACCGTCCAGCCAGGGCAAAGGTCAAGTCGCTGTGCATTGCCGCCGAACTGGCCCAATGGGATGCCGACGCGCAGTCGGACGGGCTGCGGGTGTTTGTCTATCCGCTTTCGGCCGACGGTCAGTTAGTCGCTATTCGCGGAGAACTCGAACTGAACCTGCTGGCAGAGATCGACAAGGTCTCTTTCACGCCGACATTCCGCGAGCTGGAGCGTGCGCGGCATCTGGTGCGCGTGAGCGACTTTGACCGCGGGCCGGGCGTTTATCAATTGCCATTCCGACAATTCCACCCCGACATCAACTTCGAGGTGGGACAGCAGGCCGTGGTTCACGCCCGGCTGGGAATACCCGGTCAAGGCCGCTTCGAGGCTGCGGATGGCCAGGTACTGCTTCGCGAGTTCAGCCAGGTGCGCGAACACCGGCAGTTGTTCTTGCAGGAGCGATTGTTTCCCGCTGAGCACTGGAATCCAACTTCGCTCAGTGTGGATCACTTTTAGAGACCGAGAGGCCGAGTGGCACTGGCCGACGGCGCCAGCAACGTCTGCTGAAGAAGTGCTACTTCTTCTTGGTCTTCGCGCTCGGCGCCTTTCGCCGCGCTGCTTGGCGACGCTCCGACTTGGGAACGGCGGCCGCCGCAGCAGGCTTGGCCGCCGGTTTCCCCGTGGCGCTGCCGACGGCCGGTTTCGTTGCCGCGTTTCGCCGATCTGGCACTGTGCGCTTCTCGAGCAGGTGCAACAGCTCTGGGGGAACCGACAACTTGTTATTGGCCATGACTTCCGGCTCCGATATTGGAATTACAAAACTTACCTTGTACGCCGTAGTTGATCCGTTGCGCGGGGCAACTCGCGAGTTGGCCTATTGAAAAAAGGCGCGCGGTTGCTGGCCGCCTACCGGCGGATCGACAGGGCGCATCGAACGGGCACTTCCCGCATTCGGCGACAGACCCGGCGGCGAAGGAATTTGTTCCGACACAGGACGGCCCGCGGGCGCCTGCGCGGGCCACTGAGGCAAACTTTCTGGTGCGCTCGGAGATAGAACCGGCGCATTGGCTGGCACCGCGGTTGGTCGCGTCGGATCGATCGATTCCTGGGGAACGCTCGACCAGCCAGGCATCGACGTCGCGCCATGAAGCTGCGGGCTCCCGCGGCGTCGCCGCCACAGCGTGTCTTGGGGGATACCCGGCTCCCACTGCGTACGGTCAAGGCGCTCCAGGTTGGGCAGCATCAAGGGCGTGGTGGCTTGCTCGACCGCCGCGCAATCTTGGGACCGACAGCCGGGAACGTCGGGCACGATTCGCGGCAACAAGGTGATTATGATTTCGTTGCGTTGCCGTTTCGATGTCGATCGCCGGAACAGGAACCCAATGTATTTCATGTCACCCAGATACGGGATTCTGCTAATGTTGACGTCGTCGCTTTCCTTGATCAGTCCGCCCAGCACAATTGCTTCTCCATCGCCCAACAACACATTGGTATTCACTTCCGTGGTATTGCTATTGGGCAAGCCCGTATCCGGTGAGATCAGCCCATCGGAAACCGAGGGGTTTACTTTGAGCAGCACCTGGCCATCTTCAGTGATGATGGGCGTCACCTTCAAGATCACACCGGTTTCGAGAAAGTTGACGTTTTGCAGCGTCGAGGTCTGATTCTGCTGCAGCGTCTTGTAGCCCAGCTTGGCACCAATCTGAATCTTGCCATCTTGACCGTTCAACACCGTAAGCTTCGGAGAGGCCAGCGTCTTGGAATCGGTGGTCGACTTGAGCGCTTCAATAAGGGACTGCAGGTCGGTGCCTGGCACGCGCAAGAACGATGCGGTCGTCGCAGTGGGGTTCGCCAGTCCCACGGTGGACCAGGCGACTTTCGCATTGGCAACCCGTGCCAGGGCTTGAAAGTTGACGCCGTGTACGTTGGCGTTCGTCAGATTGACTTGCAATACGTGGACTTCCACCTCGACTTGTCGCGGAGGCTGGTCAACCTGGTGAATGTAGTCGGCCACGCGCTGCACATAGGCCGGTAGATCCGCCACCGCGATCTGTTCGGTAGCCTTGCGCACTTCCAACGCGTTGGTTTGCCTGGTAAAGCTCTGGCCCACGGGCGAGAGCAAACCCTTCACCACGAGGTCGATATCTTGGCTCGCCACATAGTCGAGCGAGAACACTTGCACGACCTGGCCTTGAGCCAGCGGTGAAGCTTGTTGCTCGGCGGCAAGCTGCGTGACCAGGATGATGTTGTCCTGCCGTGACCATGTATAGCCGTGAATCGACAACAGCGCATCGAGCGCCTGTTCCAATCGGACATCGGTCAGCGTAGCGCTAATTTGTTGGCTTACATCGTCACTGGCGACGATGTTGAGCTGATGTTGCTCGGCCAATAGCCCCAGCACCGCGCTCAGGGGCGCGTCGCGAATTGTCAACGAGATGCGGTCTTGCTGACCAGTTATCTTCACGCGATCGGCCAGCGAGGGGTCGCCCAGCGGCAGGTGCATGGTGCGCTGGGGTGGTGGCACGTCGACCCCGGTGGTTGGCGCGTCCGGCTCGGTTGCTGGTAACTCGATGGTCTCTGGCTGTAGCGCCTGTGGTACCTGCCAAGCAATGCGCGGACTCGGCCGCGCGGCCACTGCATGCGCAGCTTCGAACGGCGCACGTGATCGATCGGTGGCGGGCGCCGACACGACTCCGCCGGAAGAGGGTGGCAAGTTGAACCCTCCGGTGTCGCCGACCATCGGACGGACAGGTTCCGCTGAAACACGCATAGGCACCGGCGGCGGCTGCATCGCGGGGGCGCGCAGCACCGGAAGCGATGGACTGTGCGGCGCAGCCCCTACTTGGCGCGCCGCCGGGAGTCGCGCCGGGGCATTTACCATGGGCACCGTTGGCAACAGATCGGATGCCGGCGGTGGTGGCAGACTGGATGTGCGGTTGACCGGTACGACCGGCATGGAACTGGGGGTAGCTGCCGCCGGTGGTACGCGGCGCAGGTCAGGCGACGGCGCTAGTGGCGATGGCCACTTGGCGAGCGCAATGGAAGTGACGCCGACCAGACACCCTAGGCAGATGCCTGCGGCGAACCGATTGGCAATTGTCGCCGGATGTTTTGTCATCAGACCGTGTGCCGTGGTGGCCGAGACTGCGAGACCTTTTCTGCTGCGCTCCGGCGCTCTCCGCGAGGCTTTTTAGCGTGCGTTTCATGCAGGAACATGATCTGACAGCCAACGGCACCGACTTGCCCGCTCGCCACGCGGTGTAGAATCGGCGTTCGATCTTAAATTTCGGCCTTTCCAATCCGGATAATCAGCATTTCCTGCAAAATCGCTAAAAGCTTCCCGCGTTACCCATCCCACGCCGATCAACCAGATTGCAATCGCAGCGTTGCTGGCAACTGGCCGACGGTCGATTTCTCGACCGCGCACGGTGTCTGATTCCCGGTCTGCGCACGCTAAGCCGTTACGGGAAAAAACCTTGTACCAGGTATTTGTCGTTCCAGCCGCACAGCGATTACCTGACTCCAAATCCCTCATTCACGCTGGTACATGGTTTGGGGGAAGGTCCATCGCGATCCCGGCCAGCGGGCTGGCTGGAACGCGGGTCGCATGTCATGTATCACATGGGCCGAGGAGTACGACATGAAAGACACCAGCCATCATGATGAACGCATCGCGAACATGACGTTCGCGTCTGTGTACCCGCATTATGTCACCAAGATCGAAAAGAAGGGCCGAACCCGTGACGAACTGCATCAAGTGATCAAGTGGCTCACGGGTTTCGATGAAAAGGCGCTTCAGAAGCTCATCCAGGACAAGGTCACCTTGGAGCAGTTCTTCAAACAGGCCAAGTTGAATCGGAACGCGCATTTGATCACGGGCGTCATCTGCGGATACCGCGTTGAAGAAATCGCAAATCCTCTGACGCAGAAGACGCGATTCTTGGACAAGCTGGTCGATGAATTGGCAAAGGGGCGCAAGATGTCGAAGATTTTGCGGGCTGGGTAGAACAGTCGGCAGTCACAACGACTATCCCGCGCGCTCGCGAAGTGGCAGGGCTGCGCGACTTACGCATCGCTTGTGGCGGTCGCGAAAACGTTCCCTAGGTAGCAGCGTCATCCATCGGCTACTCACATATTCACCAATACACTCGGCACCCAATCGCGGTTTGCCCGGTGGCCTCAGCACCTTCGACACCCGAGCCCAGAGCACTGGCAAAGCCCGTGGCACCCAGAGCGGCTGGGTTCGATGGCACAATTTGATGAGGAATGAAGAAGGTACGTCTCGTCAGGTCACGGCCTGTCCTACAAGACTTCGTACGACGTCGGAACGCATCGCGCATTCTGGTGACGGACGGTCGTACAATTACATGGCCGCCGGAGAACTCACACAAAGCGTCGTCGGCGAGGGCCGAGCATGGCAGCCATCGATCTACAACTTGACGAGCAAACCAATCTGCGAGTCAAGCAGTTAGCAGACAGCCGAAGCGTATCGGTCGAGGCCATCGTCTCGGAAGCGATCGAACGGCTTTCGGCATTGCAGACGCCGGCGGATGCTGCTCCACACGCCTCGACAACTCTGGCCGCTGCGCTCGGTCCGATTCGCGCCAAGGCGGCCCAACTTGCATCGGGTGAGTCGGCTGCAATTGCTGCGCCCTCTACGCCTTGGCTCGACGCCATCGTGGCCAAATTGCGCGCCCAGGGGTTCACCTTGTGATCCTCTGCGATGCCGGCCCGCTTGTTGCGCTAGTTGGTCCCCGGCACGCAGCGTTGCACGTCTGTGCGAACAATGTTTGGCGAGTGTAGGGCCTCGACTGCTGACTACCTGGCCATGCGTGGCAGAAGCGAAGCATCAGCTCGGGAGAGTTGGTGGTTGGCCCCGGCAGCGACTGCTCTGGCGCACGCTGCCCGACCAGTCGCTCTTGGCTCACGACCTCACCGCCGGTGAAGTCATACGGGCCGGCGAACTGATGGGAAACTATGTCAACATGCCGATGGACCTAGCAGACGCAAGCTTAATGGCCGCTGTCGGGTTTATTCACGTTGACCATTTCTTCACGTTCGACAAGGACTTTTTCATGTAGCTGTCCATTCTACGCAACAGCTTGCCTATCTTCCGGAATATAGGCAAGCTTCGAGTTTGAGGGTAACGCAAACAGACGAAAACAGAACTTGATTTGGCCTTCAAAGTGGCATTTCGGGCGCAGAATGGACAGCTACTTTTTCATTTACCGAACTCAAACTGGAAAAATATTGAGCGTGGTGCCGTGACCGCAAACAGAATATCGTCACTCGCTCCGCTCAGGTCCAGCGTTTGAGCCGTGGCGACGATAGGGCCGGCTGGTCGTTCGTGGGCTGACTATTTTTGCAACCCTCATGCCACCGTTCCCTGTTCGCCCTGTTTGAAATCGTCGATCGACGCGGCGATCGCGGCCACGTTTTTCGTGAACTACGCATTCGAGGGATGTTGATGCCGCCAATGGTCGAACAATTCGTCCAAGCTGGCGTTGGCGTCTCCCGCGCCAAGTTGCTGCTGCACAAACTGTCTGAATTGTTCGAGCACTTCTTCGATGGGGGTCATGACTTGGAATCCCTCCTCAAGAGTGCGGCATCGCGTCTGATGATCGCACTCAGAGGCAATTGTAGCACTCTTGGCCCGAGGGCACCAAATCGGATTCGATCAGCTCTGCGGCAATCGCCACGTACGCCGACTAACTCGCCACGTACGCCGACTAACTCGATTGATGCGTCTCGACGCCAGCCGCTGAGCATCCTGACCAGCTAACCAGAATCGCGAAATTGCACGGCACCGCTGATCTGGGGTAGAATGATCTCAGAGGTAATCCAATGGCCAGCGACATCTCACAAGAAATCCTCAGGCACATCGAGCGATTGACGCCCACAGAGCAACTTGAAGTGTTACAGCAGCTAAAGACCCGGACGCCGGGTTCCATGGAACCGGCTGTGCATAGCATTCTGGAGCTAGAGGGACTTGGCAAAGAGATTTGGCAGGGAATCGACGCC
>CAYSXM010000147.1:0-8407 GCA_964434905.1 uncultured Pirellulales bacterium
GTCGGCCCGCCGAGCCACCGGGGTTCCTCCGTGCAACACCAGACCCGGCTGCCGAAATACCTGGGCCAGGAATTGTGCCAGGGGTTCGGTCAAAGTCTGAAACTGCGTGAATACCAGGACCTTTTCCTGCCGCGCGGCGATCGGTTCGCACAGCAGGGCCAGCCGTTCAAATTTCGCGCTGTCGGCCGGATCGAAATTGCCCGTGCCGAGGAGTTGGTCAGGGTGGTTGCAAACCTGCTTCAATTGCATCAGCGTGGCCAACACCAGGCCGCGGCGCGCCATCCCTTCCTTGGTTTTCAATTGCGTCGCCAAGTCTCGAATAATTCGTTCGTAAAGCACAGCCTGTTTCTTGGTCAACCCGCACTCAGCGCGCATCTCGACCTTGGCGGGCAAGTCGGGAACGATGTGGGGATCGGTCTTCAGCCGCCGCAAAATATAGGGGCGCACCAATCGGCGCAGGGCCGCGAAGGGCTCGCCGTCGGGCAAATTGCTGGCCTGCCGCACAAAACGCTTGAACTCCGCGGCGTTTCCCAGCAGGCCGGGGCAGCAAAAATCGAACAACGACCACAGGTCGCCCAGGTGATTCTCCACCGGTGTGCCCGTGAGCACCAAACGCCCCGCGGCCGGTAGTTTCTTGACGGCGCGCGCCTGCTGCGAGCCTGCGTTCTTGATGGCTTGTGCTTCATCCAAGATGACCAGCGACCAGTTCACCCCCGACATCCACTCCAGACGCCGCACGAGTCCATAACTGGTAATCACCAGGTCGACATCCGAAAGCGCCTGCCGTGGGGCTTCGTCCAGTCGCGCCATGTCTTCCGGCGCCATCACCGCGCGATGCACTACCAGCACGCGCAGCGACGGAGCGAACTTGACCAGCTCTTGCTGCCAGTTGCCCAGCAGCGATGCCGGCACAACCAGTAAATGGTGAAGGGGGCTCCGGCCCTGGCGCGCGGCGGCCTGACACGCTCGCTTGCGTGCCAGCAGCAAATCAATCACCTGCACGGTCTTGCCCAACCCCATGTCGTCGGCCAGGCAGGCCCCTAGCCCCAGTTGAGTCATCAACCACAGCCAACGCACCCCATCGGCTTGATAGGGGCGCAACGTGGCCAGCAGGTCGCGACCCGGCGTTAACGAGTCGATGGTTTCAGGGTTGCGCAGCCTGTCGAGTGTTGCTCTCAATCCGTCGCCGGCGGTGACACGCGTCCAGGCGTTGAGATCCGTAGCCGCCGCTGGTGCGTCGAGTTGCACGCCCGCCAACAGCCGCATTCCCTGGACGAAATCCACGCCCGCCACATGGTCGCGTGCCAGGTGCTGCCAGTGTTCGAGCGCCTCGGTCAACTGTCGCGAGTCGACTTCGACCCATTTGCCACGCAAGCGCACCAGGCCGGAATCGGCGGCCAGAAGTTGGTCTCTTTCGGCGTCGGTCAATTCTTGCCCATCGATCGCCAATCCCACTTGAAAATCCAACAATTGATCCAGCGACAAGGTGGCGGTTGGTTGCTGGCCCACCCGCACCTGAACGGTGGGGCGCGGAGGCTGACGCGCCGACCACCAGTTGGGCACGCGCACGACCAAACCGGCCGCCTCGATGAATGGAGTTTGCTGCAAGAACCGATAAGCCTGTTGAATGGTCCAGGCCTGGGGCGCGAACACCGCCTTGGTAGTCAATAATTCCCGAACCACCGAGCTGACTTCCGCGGCACGCCGCACCGGCTCCAACAGCGCCGCCAGTTTCGCGGTGTCACGCGCGTCGGCATAGGTTCGCAACGCTTCGGCAAGTGCCAAGTGTTTCAATCCCGAGTTGCGATGGAGCCGGTGCGCAAACGTCGCCAGAAAAGCAAACGGCCGCTCGGGCTCGCGCGGATTCTCCGCCAAGTGAAACGTGACTCGCCCCACCAGGTGTGCCAGAGGGCTCACCTGCTGCAAGTAACCCGGTGCCCCTTGCGGATGTTGTCGCGCGCCCGCCACCGCGGCCTCGCGGAGCGCGATCCAGAGGCTTCGCAAGGCGTCCGGAGTCAGATATTCCAGGCCCCGCATGGGTGGCGCCGTCGCCACGAGTTGCTCAAGATCCTCGATCGCTGGTGGGGGCACCGCGCTCCACTGGCCAGGGCCTGCATCGCCCAATTGCAACAACGCGTGAATCAATCGCTGCGAGAATTCCTGCCAATAGCGCCAAGTAGGCCCGAACGACTCGTCAGGCCGTAAGCCAGCCAGCGCCGCAAGACCCTGGCCGGTCGAGCTTGCAAACGCCTCGCGCAGCGTCGCGACAGCGACCGGAGCCAACCCGGCATCGGGGTCGTCTCCCACGCGGAGCGCGCCGTTGGGCGCCAGTTCAAGCGTCGCGGGCATAGCGCCTTCCAAGTCGTCGCGGATCGAGTCGCGCGCGTCCGGCAACGTAAGGCCCAGGTCACAGGCCCCGGACGACACCACGGGCGTCGGAACGTCAATCGATCAGCAAGTGGGGAACACCCTGGGTCTAGTGCCGGAAAAACGCCATCGCGATCTCGAACGCGATTAACAAGATGACAACAATCTCTAGCAGTTCCGTACGAAACATCGCCGCCTGGTCGGCGACCACCTGGTAGACTCGCTCCACGACATCCAGCGCCGAGGCAATGCTGCGTTCCCAAGCTTCCAAATGGAAACGCGCGCCCAACAAGCGATAGACCCTCGCCAAATATTGGTCGCCCACTAGCTTCAACACGTTGCCCGTGCGTTCGAATAGTCCGTTGGCCTCGACTCGCAATTCGCCCAGCCCTCGCAAACGGCGGGCCTGAGTGCGCCACAGAGGCAAGCGCCGCTGCCCCAGCGGTTTGATCGTGCGATACGCCTCGGCCAGTTGTTCGTCGAGACGATCGTCGATGTGGCGATATTCCAAGAGTTGCAGGTTGGCAAACTCAATGGTTTGCAGTGTCTCTTCACAATCCTGATCGCAGAGCACGGCCGCGCTCCATTCCGGCACGAACAGGTCGTGCTGTCCATAGGTCAGATGCAAGCGCAGCGCCTCGGCGATTTCCTCGTCGCTGAGCGACTCGTTCTCCAGGCGTAACAAGCAGGCTAGCCAAGCAGCGTGTTCGGTCAGCAGCGTACCAGGGTCCGGAATGCCCGCGTGGGGCACAAACTGGAATACCAGGTACTCCTCGCTGAGCTCGCTCCACAGCGGACGCCGCAACGCCGGTTCGAGCCGTTGGTACAACCCGCCCAGTTGCCGCCGCCCCCAGGCTTCAATGGCCGCATTGTCGGCCAAGCTCGCCGCCAGTAACGACCATTCGCTGGGTGCCAGTTGAAAACCCGCCTGCCAGCGCAAGCTGACGGCGCCAAAATCGAAGACCGTGGCCTCGACCTCTGCCTCGGCGGCGGGCCGGCAGAAGTCCATCGTCGCCGAACTCAACGGGAAACAGAGCGGGGCGGGTCGAAAACGGATGGAGTCGGGCGTCCTGCGACGCCGCGCCAGGGTGCCCGGCTCCGAGGGCACCAACCGCCGCGCGTGGTCCAGATCGATCTCGTCACCCCAATCGAAGGCGACAAACCCGTGCAGCACCCCAGACACAATGTTGTGCAGCGTCGTGCCGGGGCTACGTGGCTCGGTTGGTTCCAACATGCTCACTCGTGTTGGTCTTCGTGCTCGACCGTCGGGCCAGCCGGTTTGGGGGCCCGCATATCGCGCGGCTCGCAATACAACGACTTCAAGCGATTTTTGCCATCGCTTCCAGGCGATGACGCAGGCGAGTCGAATGCTTCAACGGGCCGCCAGGCGTGGCCCAACACGTCGTCGCCGCGGATCACGCTAGAGCCCACTCGAACGGAAACGGTAACTCGACGGAGGTGAATTCGCAATGCAGCACGCGCCGTTGCCGGGGCGATTCCGCTCGCGAGGAACCATGGACCACCAGTGGTCGCATGAGCACGGCCGACCCGGCGCTTCCGGTGCAGTCCACGGCGGGCGACGCGCCGGTGACCCGTGCCAACTCATCGTCGCCGAGCCGGCCCAGTCGATGGGTTCCCGGTATCACACGCAGCGGTCCTTGGGTTCGATCACAGTCATCAAGATGCAGGCGGACGGTCAGCATGCCTTCCAGAATTGCCACCGGGGGTTGCACATGGACCACACCCGCCTTGACCGACCAGCCTTGCCACCCAAGCACATCATGTCGTGCGGCGACAGGTATCGACAGATCTTGGTGCCAGGCCACCGACCAGTTGGTTTCGGCGTGTTTGTCGAACAAGATCGCCCGAACCAATCTCGGTGTGGCGGTGCCCAACAGTGGCTTGACCAGGTCCAGAAAATCGCGCATGGCGTCGCCGCAGTGGAACACGGACTCCGTCCGCGCCAAATTCCGCCGCGCAAAGGCCCGGTGTTCACCGCGAGCCATCACGTGGTCGCCCGATGCCAGGGCGCGCTCGACAATTGCCCGCCACTGGTTGACCTGCGTGGCGGAAATCCAATCGTGAACCACGGCAAAACCGTCGCGATCGAGCCCACGCCTCCGAAGCGTCAGCAAATCGGTCTCGCCGTCAACCATGATGCGCGCCCCCGGGCGCCAACCACTAGACCAAGGCGTCGTGCATCACGTCGCCATCGACCAATGGTAGCGGGCGCCCCAGGTGATCTTGAATCACCGTGTGGTGGTCGATCCCCAGCAAGTGATACATCGTGGCCAGCAAATCTTTGGGGCTTACCGGGCGGTCAGCCACATCGCCGCCAATCTTGTCCGAGGCGCCAATCACGCAGCCTCGCTTGACCCCACCGCCGGCCAACAGGGTGGTGTACACCCGTGACCAATGATCGCGGCCTCCCTGGCCGTTGATCTGCGGGGTGCGGCCATGCTCGCTGGTGCAAACCACCAGCGTCTCGTCCAACAGGCCTCGCTGGTCCAAGTCGGTAATCAGCCCGTACCACGCCGCGTCGAGCCCCGGGCACAACTCCTGTCGCATGCGGGGAAAATGGTTGTAGTGCGTATCCCAGGCATGACCCGCCAGGCCAAACTCGTCCCAAAACACACTGATCACTCGCCCCCCTGCTTCGACCAGGCGTCGAGCGGCCAAGCACGATTGTCCAAACAGCGTATCGCCATACAGGGCGCGCACATTGCGCGCTTCGCCGCGCAGATCCAACGCGTCGCGCAGTTTGGCCGAACGCAGCAGGCCGAACGCCATTTGCTGATAGCGATCTAGCGAACGCCCGGCCAGGGTCGGTTCTTCCGCGCGCCGCGCCTGATCGAACTGTTCCAACAGGCCGCGCCTTCCATCGAGCCGATCGAGCGATAGTCCCGGCTCGAGCGACGTGGCCGACGGCACCATGAAATAGCTCTGGGGATCAAGCCCGATATAGGGATCGGGCGAGTCGAACTTGAGCGCGCCCAGCTCCTTGTGGATGCCACGCGTGGCCTGGCCCACATAGTCGGTCCAGACCGGGTTGAATTGATTGCCCAAGAAAGCCGCATAGGGGCCGGCACGTGGAACTTCGCCCACACGCCGCGAACTAAACGGAAATGGCAACGCCAGATTGCCGGGCACTTCGCGCGTGGTGCCGCCCCCGCTGGCCCGAGCTTCGACGAATTCCACCACCGAGCCAAAATAGGGCCAGTGCTTGGGATCGCGGGGGCTGAGCTCCATCGCCACGTCGATCGACGGAACACCTGTCAGCGCAAAAGCCACACCGTGAATCGGATAGGGGTGAGTCATCGAACGCACCACGGTCGTGCGGTCCATGACCTGGGCCATTTGCGGCAACAGCTCGCAGACATCGCAACCGGGCAAAGTCGAGGCGATGCCACCCAGTTCGCCGCGAATTTCGCGCGGCGCGTGCGGCTTCATGTCGGCCCATTCCAACTGGCTGGGCGAACCATATAGATGGATCAGGATCAAGCTCTTGGCTCGACCAAAACTTCCGCCCGCGGTCTCGGACGACGCCCGGGCCTGGAGCCGCAAGACGTCGGATAGGTGCAGGCCAGCAAGTCCCACGGCACCCACGCGCAGCAGATCACGACGCGATACCCCATCGCAGGCGGCTCGACGAGATCCTGTAACGCGCAACATTGGGCCGGCCCTAACGTGCCGTGGCATCAGGCAACCCGTGACGCACCGCGTCGTGCGGGTGCTACCCAGACCAGCAGCGCGCATCGGGCGTATGCCGGCGGCGACCAATCCACGGTTTGGCCCATCGTAACCCGGCGCAATGGGACTTGGCCAGCAGGCGTGTGACAAAGAGGCTAGTAGCGACCGTTTGGGCCCCCACGGCACCAGCAGCCGGTACCGCAGTCTTTCAAGGCACGACAGGGTTCAGGCGCCAAGCCTCTACGCGGTCTGTGGTTGACACGTAAAGCAGCACCTGGCCTCCCACTTGGGCTGTCGCCATGCCGCACAGTGCCGCTCCATATTGGAACTTATCGATTAGCCGGCCATCGGCGGCCAAGAAATGCAGCGATCCATCGGCCGAGGCAGCGATCCAACAATCGGCCTGCCCCACAGCACATGGTCCGGTGGCGAGCATTTCAATCGGTTGTTCGTGGACGCCCGGTGGCAGGGTGTAGGACCACAATTCGCTGCCTTGCGAGTTGAACCCCACCACGTCCTCGCTGGAGTTGCCGGTGACAGCCACGCCGGCATATTCGGTCCGACCGTCGTGATCCAGGTCGGTGGCCATAACCTGCCTGAGAAATCGCCCCGACACGACCAGGTCGGCAGCCTGCGCTCCTTGGCTGTCGAGTGGTGCCAGCGATCCGCGCGACTGGGCGGCCAGCACGCGCGGCAAGCCTTGCTCGTCGGTGTCGACCGCCAGGCGAAACACGTTTTCGACCGATCGGTTGTGCCACAGCCGGCGCCCTTCCAGCGAAATGCCCTGCACGCCCACGACCCCCCAATACCCCACGACGATGTCGAGCCGGCCGTCGCGTTCAAAATCGGCCCATTCCGCGTCCATCACTTCGACCGACTCTTCTTCAGGAAAGCTGAGTAATCGCTTCCAGTCGGCATCGAATACGTGCAACAACGGTTGATTTACCGCCGACCCCAAGTACATCCGGTTTCCGGCCCCGTCGACCGCGGTTCGCAAATAACTCACCACGGTTTGCCGTGGCAGATCCCAAGCATGGCTGGCCGCCACTTGACCTTGGCTATCAAGTTCCACCACCCCTTTGAAGCCGTCGATGACCAGCACTTGGGGCAGACTGCCAGGCCGCGGCACCAGCAACAAGTTGCCCGGGCGTTTGACCTCTGCGCAAGACCAAAGTAGCTCGCGCGCGAAGGCCTGCGGCTCGCTGCGCTCGGCAATTTGCGCGCGGGGGACGTCGTCGGCCTGGCCGGCCGCCTGCTCTTGCGTGGCCAGTTCGCGGCGATACTCCACCAGTTTTTGTTCGTGTCGCGCCAAAGTCTCGGCGTGGATCGACTCGCCCGCCAACAGCCGGGAAATATGACGCGGAAGCTCCCGGGCCAACTGGGGATTGAAGCCGATTTCGTTGTGCTGCACGGTTCCGTCGGGGCCCAGAATGAATAGATTGGGAATGCCGGGCACGCCAAACACATCGCGCGCTTGCGAAGCTTCGTCGCGCACAATCGGCACCGTCAGGCCATGGTCGGCGAACACCTGATCGAGGCGGGGGGTCGGTGTTTCCGGGGCATCCACGCTGACCGCCAAAAAACGAACTCGGTCGTCGGATTGAAACTGTCGGTATACCGGTTCCAAATTCGGCAAGCTTTGCAGGCACGGCTGGCACCAAGTGGCCCAAAAATCGAGCACCACGACCTTGCCCGCCAGCGATGCACGATCGACCACCGTGCCGCGTGCATCGCGAAATTGAAAATCGCCGACTACCTGGCCAAGTAGCGACGACGGCGCCGGCGGCTCGGGCAGCATGACCAGCCGCTTGACCAGCCGCGCCGCGGCAGGCGTCTGGAACGAAAACGCCACCGGGTCGATGGGCACGTTGATCTGTGCTTCTCGGAATTCGGCCCACAATTCCAGCGAGCCCACCGTGCCTTGTTGCGAATATTGCTTGCGCAGGCCCTCGGTCGGGTAATCGATGCGCCGCACCAAGAAGGCCTGCCGATCCACCCAGAACACCAGCGCCCCATCGTCGCGCAAAAGCTGCACGCGATAGCACGCCGCCCCCTCGCACGGCTCGTCTGGTAGCAGCACGGGCGTTTGCGCGCCTGCCAGCATGCCCGGCAACGCGTCGTCGGTGAGCAATAGCGCCAGCGGAGGAGAACTGCCGGCCAGCCCCCCGGCCAGCACGGAAACCAGCGTGGGATCGTGATAAATAAACTCGTAG
The DNA here is from genome assembly GCA_964434905.1 of uncultured Pirellulales bacterium. Classification (GTDB taxonomy): domain Bacteria; phylum Planctomycetota; class Planctomycetia; order Pirellulales; family CAYNRE01; genus CAYSXM01. The sequence continues at coordinate 8,271 of CAYSXM010000147.1, forward strand.
CTCAGTTCGGGTGGTGCATCCAGCTCGAGCACCTGGCCAGGCAGGTCGCCCAAGGTGGCCCGAAACTTCTGGCCGTCGCAAACCACGCCGGCCTGATACACGTGCAGGCGCAGCAACCCTGGCCGGGTGAAAGCCAG
>CAYSXM010000148.1:0-8379 GCA_964434905.1 uncultured Pirellulales bacterium
GACGTCTGGCGATCGCCTCGATTTCCCACCTGCGAACCCTCGATCATGGCAGCCCAGGGGCTGGTCAGCAACCACTCGCGTGGCGGTCAAAAGTGGGGTGAAAACAGCCCGCCGTCGCGCGTAAAAAAACCCTCTCGGCCGCAGGGCCGGAGGGTTCGTGTATTACACAGCCGAGATTCTTTCTTCAGCCGATGCGAACCCTAGGCCCAGACCTTGGTTAGGAGCAGGGCTAGGAACATCGCACCACGCATCGCCAGAACCTTCGTGCCGATTGTGAATAAGGGCGGCACCACACCCGCCGACAGGTTTGCCGGCAATGCCAGACGAGTGTGAGCCGTCTCAATACTTAAACACTAGGTATAGCCGACTGTCCGGTCAAGGTCAATCGGCAAGGTTTAACCAGACATTCATCAACGCATCTAGTGAATTTAACGGTAGTTACGGCGACGACCGGGCCGGCCAGTCGCGGTACCGGCCAAAAGTTCTTCTGGCCGCCCGCCTGCCGCAGCGGCCAAATGGCGACCCTCGGGAACGGCCCCCAATGCCCCGCTGCGGGCACCGTGGCCGATCGGCTAGACTTTATTCATCGGACAGGCCGATGCCGTGTTGTAGGCTTTTTCAGGGTTTGGGGTCCATGCCGGCGCCGGCAGACCGGTTGGCTGGTTCCTGGGGGCCCCGCGGTTGGACCGGCCAGAACGGTGCCGGAGACTATCGTGCCTGGCGATTTTTTGGATCTATCGAGCGAACCGCCGGGCGAGCCCCAACCCCGCCCTGGCGCGGGACGGCCGTTTTTGGGCATCCATTTCACCTGCTGCGATGTCTATTCGCGAATCTACCTCGATCGCGACCGCCGAGCTTATCGCGGCAACTGCCCTCGCTGCCTACGGCCGATCAGCTTGCAGGTAGGGCCGGGCGGGACCGACTCGCGGTTCTTTACTGCCGGTTAGCTCGACAAACCATTAGGTTTGCGTAATCGACCCTGCAGTTTGCTCGACACGCACCGAAGATGCGACTACCCTAACCTCGGAATGTTCCCAATTCCCCATGTCGTGGGGGACGAGTCAGGCCAGTATCCGTTCGTAGCCAGGCGACATCTAATACCATTGGGGGGTCTGGTCGTGAAGGTGTCTTGCGGTTGGCAGTGCGTGTGCACGACGATTCTCTTGGCGGGCAGTTTGGGGGCCGGGCACTATCGCCAAACGCTAGTCAGCACGGCGGAAAACGCGTCGGTGCAAGAGGTGGACATCACCGGGGTCGAGGTCACGCCCAGTTGCCCAGAGGCGTGGTCGCTCAAGCGGCAGCGTCTGCACGGCGGCAAGCAAGAAGGTGTCGAGGTGCTGTACCTCGACAATGGCAAACTGCGGATTGCGGTGGTCCCCTGCCGGGGCTTGGGGCTGTGGTCGATCGAAATGGGCAACTGGCGCATCGGCTGGGATTCGCCGGTCAAAGAGATCGTGCATCCCCAGTTCGTGAATCTCACCTCGCGAGGTGGGCTGGGTTGGCTCGACGGATTTGGCGAATTCCTGGTGCGTTGCGGGTTGGAAAGCAACGGCCATCCGGGGCGCGACACGATTGTCGACAACACAGGTGCCGAGGCGACGGTCGACCTGACGCTGCACGGCAAGCAAGCCTATTTGCCCGCGCAGGAGCTATCGTTTGAAGTCGAGCGCGAGCCACCCTATACGCTGCGCTTGCGTGGTCGGGTGGCGGAACGCATGATGCACGGCCCCAAACTGGCACTGGAAACGGAACTGAGCACGGTGCCTGGCAGCCGTGAGTTCCGGCTGGTGGAAGACGTGGTGAACGAGGGCGGCACCGCGAGCGAATTCCAATTGCTGTACCACATCAACTTTGGTCAACCGCTACTTGAAGCGGGCTCCACGATCGAGGCGCCGTTTCAGAAAGTCACCCCGTTCAACGCGGTCGCCGCGCAGGGCGACATTCGAGCCTTTGCGACCTACGACGGGCCGACACCGGGTTTCGTGGAGCAAGTGTATTGTGCCCGATTGGCCGGCGACGAGCAGGAGCAAACCACGGTACTGTTGCGTAACCGAGCGGGAGATCGCGGAGTGTCGCTGAGCTATTCGCTGGCGGCGCTGCCCTACCTGACCATCTGGAAGAACACTGCCGCCGTGGCCGACGGCTATGTTACGGGGATCGAGCCGGGGACCAATTTTCCTTACAATCGCCGCGTGGAACGGGCCGCAGGCAGGGTACCCAAACTGGATCCTGGTGCGCGACACCATGTGGAATTGACGATTGCGGCCTACGATTTTGCCTCGGACCTGCGCCAGGTATCTAAAAGAATCGCGACACTTTCGGCCGGCAAGCCCGTCGAGTTCGGCACTGCGCCGGAAGCCGATCCCGGCCACGAGTGAAGCAGGAGTTGCGGATGGCTCTGGCTCGCTGGGCAGCTTGTTGGGTCCTGGTTGTGGCCTGTCACTGTCACCTGGGGCTATCGTCTGGTGCGCAGCCCGAGCCGAGCGCGCCCCAGGCAGTTCGACGAGCTGCCTCGCGACCCGACATTGTGTTGGCCGATTTCGAATCGCCGAACTTTGGTGCCTGGAGCGTCGAGGGCGACGCGTTTGGCGCGGGCCCGGCCCAGGGCACCCTGGCAGCGCAGCAAGAGGTCAGCGGGTACTTGGGGCGAGGGCTGGCCAGCAGCTACCACGGAGGAGACGCCGCACAGGGATCGCTCACGTCGCCGAGCTTCCCGATCGAGCGAAAGTATCTCAATTTGCTCGTCGGCGGCGGCAATCTGCGACCAGAGTTGGCGGTGGAACTGCTAGCCGAGCCGGGGGGCCAGCCACTGCGTCGGGCAACGGGTTCCGCGAATACGGGTGCCGACGACGAGCACTTGAGTTGGCGCTCGTGGGACCTGGCCGACCTGGAGGGCAGGCAGGTGCGACTGCGAATCGTCGATCGTGTCACGGGCAGTTGGGGGCACATCAGCGTGGACCAAATTGAACAAGCGGATACCAGGCGGGAAGTTACAGCCAGTAGCCCCGAGTTGGCGCTGGCCATGTCGAGCGTGGCCGGCGCGGCTTCGCGCGCGGCGCGCGATCCGTTGCGCCCGCTGTTTCACTTCCGGCCACCCGCCTTGTGGAGCAACGACCCCAATGCCCCGTTTTTTCACGAGGGGTGGTACCACGTTTTTTACCAGCACAACCCGTTTGGAGATCGTTGGGGGCACATGCACTGGGGCCACGCGCGCAGCCGCGATCTGGTGCATTGGGAACACTTGCCGATCGCTTTGGCGCCCTCGGCCGATCGTGGCGAGGAACATTGTTTTTCGGGCACCGCCGCGCGCGATGCCGAAGGCCGGCTGCGGCTGTTCTACACCAGCATCGGCGCACGGGCTCCGGAGCAATGGCTAGCGGCACCGGTCGATAGTGAACTGCTCGTGTGGAGCAAAAGCGATCGCAACCCGGTGCTGACAGAGAAGCTGCACGGCACCGACGTGATCGACGACTGGCGCGACCCTTACTTTTTCGAGACGGCGGGGCGGCGGTTTCTAGTGTGTGGCGGGCATCGGCGCGGCGGCCACGGATGTGTTTTGCTATATGAAGCGCTGGACGGCGCCTTGGAAAAATGGGTGTATCGCGGCGTGCTGTTCGAAGGGACCGAGGCCAATTGGGAATGTCCGAACCTGTTTCCCCTGGGCGATCGCTGGGTGTTGATCTATTCGCCGCACGGGGTAGTGCGCTACTTCACCGGCCGGCTCGATCTGGCGGCCTATCGCTTCGTGCCGGAACAGCAGGGGCTGATCGATGCCTCGGAGAACTATTACGCGCCCAACGGCCTTTATGACGGGCACCGGCAACTGTTGTGGGGTTGGGTGCGTGGGTTTCCCGAGGGGCGAGGTTGGAACGGCTGTTTTTCCCTGCCGCGCGAGTTGACGCTGAGCCCCCAGGGCCACCTGCTGCAGCAGCCCGCAGCCGAGTTGGTGGCGCTGCGCGAGGAGTTGTTGGTCGAACTGGCCGACATTCCGCTGCCCGACACGGTGCTGCCACTCGAGGCCCGGGGAGACCGGTTGGAGATCGAGATTGTGTTCGATGTCGCGGCGGAGGGGCGCGGGGGATTGATCGTGCGGCGCTCGGACGACGGCACGCGCGGCCTGTCGCTGGCGCGCGATGAACGGCAGCGCGATCCGAATCTGACCCCCGACCAGCACGTGCTTGAGGTTACCGGCTTGCGCGCGCCGGTAGGCCGATCGTTTGGCGCGCCGTTTCGTCTGCGTGTGTTTCTCGACGGCTCGGTGGCGGAAATCCACTCGGAGCGGGGGCCACCCATCACGCGCGTCATCGACGCCGCGCCCGACGACTTGGGCTTGGCACTGTTTGGCGAGGGGTTGGTGCTGGTACACGAGTTGCGCGTGTGGCGTCTGAAAAGTAGCTGGTAGTTCGCCTGGCACGCGTGCCAGGCCCAGGCAACTCGACTTGCCTCGCCTGGTATGCCTGAACCACGAATGAACTACGTAGTATCTGTGGGTCCTGGGCTTGACCTGCCATTCTGTGGTAGCGGGTGATGCATGTCACCGCCGCACTGGCGAAACGCCAGTGACGATATACGAAGCCAGGGTGCACGGTGGCACCCGGACACAGGCACACGGACACAGGCACACGAACTCAGGCACACGAACGGATGCAAACAAAACAGGCCCCACGCTGGCACGCGCTGGAAACAACAGCACACAGGCCACAGACCTTCGAGCAGGGTCGATTGACCGAGCAGGGTCGATGGTGGGGGCGGAGTTGCTGGAGGGTGCTGCCCGGACCGCCTAATCTGCACGCTTCGCGCGGGACCTGGAACGCTGGGTGAACAAGCATCCTAGCCCCACCGCGAACATCGCCAGGGTAATCGTGGCGGGCTCCGGCACGGGAGCAAACCGGGCGATCACCAGGCCACCGTGGGGCAGCCACAGCTCGCCGTAGCCGGGGCCGTTGGCAATGGCCACCGCTTGGCCGTCGACCTCTGCCGACAAGATCCGCCCGCGACCCCACCAGCGTAGTGCGGTGCCAGGCAGCAGACCGTCGTCGGAGACGGTACCACGCACCTGGGCACCGTCGAGCACTGCGGAGAGCACCACCGCTTGCGAGCTACTGACCAGCGGTTGGCCTTGCCAGTCGAGCCAGGTGCCCACGGAAAACATCAGCCGCAAGGGCACGGCATCCACGGCGCGAACATTCGCATACAGGGCATCGGTTGATAGATCACCGGCCGCGCGTGGCACCGGCGCCCATTGCGCGAACAGCGTGTCTTGCCATCCCGCGACGGTGTCGCTGACATGCAGCAGCAGGTGCTCGGCATCGCCCTCCTGTCGTTCGACCAGCAGGTCGGCCGGGTCGCCCGCGCCGCCCGTATCGAGCACGCTGACGAACAGTGCGTCGCTTCCGGCGATTTGAGCGAGCATGCGGCGGGTCGGCTCGAATTGGTTGAAATCGTCGTGCATCCAACGATCGGCAGTCGCCAAGCTCAGGGGCTGCGTGGCGAGCAAGTGCTCGACCACCGTGGCGCCGTTGGCCGTCCAAGAGACACTTGCGCCATCGGCCGAGCTGGAAAGTACGGTCTGGGTACCGCGCCCCACGAGGTTGAAGCCATAAGTGTGCGGGTCGGGCGAAGTCAAACGATCGACGACCACGAAGTAGTCTTCGCCGGGAAAGGCCATGCTGCGTTCGACCTGGGCACCGCCATAGCTGGTGCGCAAGGTGGAAAAATCGCCGGCGCCTTGAAAGCCGCCCAATTCGCGGCTATCGAGACGATTGGTCAAGGTGAAGTCTTCGGGGCGCATGGCGCGCCCTTGGTTGTTCCCTCCCAGGTCGCCATCGACCAGCACTACGTTGTGCCAGTCGGGGTTCTTGGGAACGAACCCGGTCGGAGAATTTGAGAGGTCGGTCCGGTCGTAACCGGGTGCCACCAACAAGTATTCGCCGTGCGCGGCGAGCAAGATTTCGCCCGTATCGTTGTGGCTGTGGAAAGCCGGAATGCGCACAAACTGCGGTGGATTGCCAATCGTGAATTCCGTGGCGGGGCTATCGATGCCCGGCGACATGGCCAGATAGTCGCTCGTAGGTCCCCAGTTCTGGCGAAAGACCGCGGTCTGACTCTGACCAGGCGCGAACCAGGTGGGCGAGCGGCTGGGTTCGGCAATCGCCGGCGCGGCAAAATCGACCAGGGCAAACTGGCTGGAATACGTTTCGTCGTTGTTTGCCAGATTCGTGCCGAGCCAGTCGTAAGGGTGCGGCGAGGTGTGTTCCAGCATCCAGCGTGTTTCGGCAGCTACCGCTGCGTCGAGCGACAACACCTGCACCGCTGCGGGCACATGCAGGCCGTTGGAAACATTGGGCTGGGCGCCGTCTGGCAGACGCAGGCCAAGTGCCTGGTCGGCATAGGGTCGCACGGTGGCCAACACGTCGACGCCCGATGCTTGTTCATAGGCCCGCGCGAACAGCCCCACATGGCGCAGCGTGTAGTTCAGATAGTGGGCCTGGCTATCGGTGAACCAGCCGTCGTCGGTGGTGCTGTATTCAAAATGACCAGCCAGGTCGCCCAGGCCTCGATCCAACAGCGGCTGATTGTCCAACAGCACGCCCGCCAAGGCGCGGGTGGCGCCAACCTTGGCCCGGGCATTGCTGAAGGTGTTGTTGCCGTCGTCGAGGCTTTGCGCCAGACCGAGCAGCCTGGTTTCGATTTGCGAGCGCGTGGCGTCCGGCAATGCCAATGGACCGGCGCCCCGAATAAAATCGTAGGCCGACAAATAGCTGGTGAGCACCTCGGGCCGAATGATAAACGCATTGGCCGGCGGCGTGGGAACATCGGCCACGAGCAATGCCGCCACGGTTTTAGCCAGGTCCGCGGCCTGGCCTGCCATCGCAAAACGCAACGCGGCCGATTGCGCCACCGCGGCATCGGATGCAGCTTGGCCAAAGCTGGCAGGCGAAGCGCCGCTGGTCGCGGCATCGGCGCGGGATTGAATGTTGTTGACCCAGTATTGCTGTTCCGGGGTCAGCGGCGCGGCCCATTGCGCCGCCAGGGGGCCCAGTCGATTGCCGAGAATGACCGAGTGGTCCAAGGGGCTGGCGGGCAGAATGCCGGTGGTCGACCCCAATTGAAGCTGGGCACATGCCACGGCGGCAAAACCATTGAGCGCCACCGCCAACAACAGCCGGCAAGCGGCTCGCGCGGCGAAGTGCCACGCAACCCAGTCGTGCACTTTCATGAGCGGTCCTCGGCAGGAGCGGTTGGGAACGGGTGATGGCCTTCCGGCAAACGGGCCAGGGGGTCGACTAGTGGCGATCGCCAGTCAGGCACTTGACGATCGTTGTTCGACCGATTCGCCCAGCGGCCGGCGAGTTTCGTGGACCTGGGTCGGCGAACCCGTGATGCCGGCGCTGGCCGGTGCCGGCAGGTGGCCGCGCCATTGTTGCATGGTGGTCGTCACCCCGAACCAGCGTCCCACGGCATCGAACAATCGCGTGGGCAGTATTCCTCGCAAGAAGGGCGTGGTGTGGACCACGCTGGGAGTGAGCAAGAACGGCTTGTCCCGCAGCACGGCCCGCACAATCTGATCGGCCAGCCGCGGCGGATCGAGCATCTGCGTGGTGCGGGGTGGCTTAGCGCCATTGAACAGGCCGGTGTTCACGTAGCTAGGGCAAACGGTGGTAACGTGCACGTGCCGATGGCCTAGCGATTCCAGCTCAAGGCGCACCGACTCGGAAAAACCCATTACCGCCCATTTGCTCGAGGCATAGGTCGAACCAAACGGCAAGCCCACAAACGCGCTGGCGCTGCAGATATTTACCAAGTGCGCTCGGGGCCGTGTGATCATCTGGGGCAAGAACGCGTGGGTCACGGCGACCAGCCCCAAGGTGTTGATCTCGTAGGTCAGCAGGTGCTTGCGCAGGGGCACATCGAGAAACGAGCCACCAAACACGGTGCCGGCGTTGTTGACCAGCACGTCGATCGGGCCCACTTCGTCGCGCACCCGATCGCGCAGCGCAAGCACGCCATCGTGATCGGTCACATCGAGCTGGTAGCTCCAAGCCTGGCCGCCGTGGGCCCGCACATCGTCAGCGACTTGGGCCAAGTGATCGGTCTTCAGATCGACCACCACCAGGTGGGCGCCTTCGCGGGCAAAGCGCAGCGCTGTTTCGCGGCCGATCCCCTGCCCTCCACCGGTAACCAGAACGGTTTTCCCTGCTAACTGCCGCATGGCAACATTCCCCTGGGGCTGAGCGCGGATTATTCATGAACTTCGTCGCGAGGAGTTGAAGGTGTTGTGGCTGCCAGGAAAACCGTGATTGGCCCACGCAGCGTATTGGTGCATACGTGAGTCAGGGGCGATTGCGGTTTGACGCGGCAGACGCGACACGTTCGGCT
>CAYSXM010000149.1:0-8287 GCA_964434905.1 uncultured Pirellulales bacterium
GACCGATTGCCCGTCGACATACAGTACCATCGAGTGTGCGGCCGCATCCCAGGTGGCCGCGAAATGGCGCCACTGCCCGGCGACCCAATTCGCACCGCCGGTACCGACACCGCGCTCGACGCTCGTCTCGACGGGCGCCGTCGAAGGGTCGTCTCCCCACTGTAGGAACCGGAGATTGTTGGCGCCGTCAATTGCCAGCAGCATGCCGCGGTTGAAGTTGTCGCCCACCTCGAAAAAATTGCGCGTTAGATTCGTATTGCCGTTCCAATTGGGGCGGATCCAGAATTCGATCGTGCCGGCCGTCGACAATATGTTGCCAGAAGTGCCGTAGCGGACATATCCGGTCGGCACGGTCGACAAGGCCTGGCCGACGAGCCCCTCGGTAAAGCTGGAGCCGACGCTGCTGAGCGGAGCTTCGCCGGCTTCGCCCAGCAGGTTGCCGTCGCCGCGCAAGAGCAGCAGTGTGCTGGCGTCGTTGGGAATGGGACTGGCCGCCAGGAGCGAGCGACGCTCCAAACGCTCTACCGTCAATCCCCGGTGTCGGATACCGCGCCGCGCCGCTGGCCGAGCCATGTTGGTTCTCCGTTTACCGCGACGGGGGACCGCCCAGCGGCGCCCCTTGCCGCGCGGGCAGGATAATTGCAGCTAGAGGCGATTGCAAGCAGGGAGGCCCCAGATCGTTCAGCCGGGAATGGCTCCCGGCACAGTTTGGATATACTTGTAACCGCCGCGCCGTCACCCTGCGTCTTGACGTCCGTTGAAAAATGTCATCGTGGTATTTTTCAGCCTCGCCAAGTTTTTAGATCAGACCGTGGCCTGACGAGACCGAGGCCGGACCTACAAAACTACAAGACTTTGCCCCCCCGTGAGTCACGAGAGGTCGGAACGGCGGGCGACGCACCATCCAACAACGCACGTGAAACCCGGACAATTCAAATGCGAGCGCCAACCGCCAACACAAGCCCCACGTCACTGACGCGGGGCTAAGACGTTTTACAGCCCTGCGACGAAGTTCATGAATAATCCGGGCCAATGGATTTCCTCCAGTTAGAATTCGGCCGAGCCGGTGCGGTAGTACCCCCGCGTGGCGGATCGCAACCCAGGAGCCCCCCCGTGAAGCAACTGCATCCCGGCCATCAACTGCGCGGCGCTGCCGCCCAAAAGACCTTGGCGATCCCCGGTGCATTCAATGCACTGGTGGCGCGTCTGGCTGAGCAGACTGGTTTTCAGGCCGTGTATTTGTCTGGCGCGGCGTTTTCGGCCGGCACCCTGGCATTGCCCGACATCGGCCTGTTCACCCTGAGTGAACTGGTTCAGCAAACCACCTGGATCACGCGCCGCGTGGGGTTGCCGGTGGTGGTCGATGCCGACACCGGGTTCGGCGCCGCGGTCAACGTCGAGCGCACGGTGATCGAACTCGAAGCGGCCGGTGCCGCGGCAATACAACTCGAGGATCAGCAGTTGCCCAAGCGCTGCGGTCACCTGTCGGGCAAGAGCCTGGTCGAGGTGGATGAGATGTGCTCGAAGATCCGTGCCGCGGCCGGCGCGCGGCGCGACCCGGCCCTGGTCATTCTGGCCCGCACCGACGCACGGGGTGTCGAGGGGTTCGAAGCGGCGATCGACCGTGCCCGGCGGTATGTCGAGGCCGGGGCCGATTGGATATTTCCCGAAGCGCTGGGCGATGCCGAGGAATTTGCCCGGGCGGCCCGCGAGATTCCCGCCCCGTTGGTCGCCAACCAGACAGAATTCGGCCAGGGCCCCTTGCTTCCGCTGGCGAAATTCCAAGACTGGGGCTATGCCGGCGTGCTGTACCCCGTCACGCTATTGCGATTGGCCATGCATGCCGTGCGGGAAGGGTTGGATACCCTGACCCGCGAAGGTGGTCAGCAAACAGTGCTCGACCGCATGCAGACCCGGCAAGAGTTGTACGATCTGCTGGGTTACACCGACTACGAAGCCCGCGATCGGGCCTACTTCCGCGGAGAACACCACGCATGACCGCAGAGATTTATAGCCCTGGCCTGGAAGGGGTGATTGCCGGCGAGACGGCGATCAGCACCATCAGTCGGGGGCTCGAGTACCGGGGTTACGCCGTCGAAGAGCTGGCCGATAAGTGTACCTGGGAAGAGACGGCCTATCTGATCTTGCACGGCGAGTTGCCGACGTGCGAGGCGTTGGCTGCGTTCTCCGCGCGGCTGTCTGCCGCGGCCCCCGTGCCCGGCGCGTTGTTCGATTTTTTCCGGGGCTTACCCCCGACGGCCAACTTCATGGACGTGATGCGAACCGGCGCCAGCGCGCTGGCCCTGTGGGACCCCGACACTGGCAACCACGACCCGGCGGCCAACCTGCGCAAGGCCGAACGGCTGACCGCACAATTGCCCGTGGTGCTGGCCGGCTGGTCGCGGCTGCGCAATGGCCAGCAGCCGCTGTCCCCCGACCCGCGACGTTCGATCGCTGAAAACCTGTTGTGGATGCTGTGGGGCGAGGAGCCCACGCCGCGCGCCGTGCAGGCCATGAACGTATCGCTGGTGCTGTATGCCGAGCACGAATACAACGCCTCGACCTTTGCCGCCCGGGTGATCTGCTCGACGTTGTCCGACCTGCACTCGTCGATTACGGGTGCGATTGGCGCGTTGAAGGGTTCGTTGCACGGGGGCGCCAACGAACGCGTGATGGACGTGCTGGCGGAAGTCGGCACCGCCGATCGCGCCGAGAGTTGGGTTCGCGACGCGCTGGCCCGCAAGGTAAAAATCATGGGTTTTGGGCACCGTGTTTACAAGCACGGCGACCCACGAGCCAAGTACCTGAAGCGACTGTGCGCGGAACTGGCTGCCGAAACCGGCCACACCGACATGGAGCGCATGGCCGATGTGATCGAAGGGATCGTCACCGGGGAAAAGGGATTGCCCCCCAATCTCGATTGGCCCAGCGCGCGGCTCTATCATTATCTCGGATTGCCGATCGACACCTATACCCCGCTGTTCGTGGTGAGCCGCGTGGTGGGTTGGAGTGCCCACGTGATCGAGCAATTGGCCAACAACCGCCTGATTCGCCCCCGCGCGCGCTACACGGGCGTTGCCTCGCGCGCTTGGACACCCATGGACCAGCGCTCGTAGGTCGCCGCCGGGCCGGGCGCCTCTGCAAACCCCGGGCGCGCTGGCGGGTGTTCGCCAAGCGGCCATGTGCCACGCGCGCGTTGACAGAATTGTTTACACTTCCGGTAAACGTTTGAACCCCACGTCAATGATGTGGGGCCAAGACACGCACTCGCCTGGCACGCCACAAGCCAGACAGCAGCAGAGCCCCCACGGCCAATGCTCCGCCCGAGGGCTCGGGCACGTTGGCCACGCCCGCCGGGCAGGTGTTCCCGAAGTTGGCCGCCCACAGTGCATAGTCGCCCGTGCCGACCGAAGCGCTGCCATCGAAATCGGCGGAGAGTCCGGCGCCGGTTTGGCCGAACTGTGCCGCCCACAATGCATAGTCGGCGGCCCCCACGCTGCAATCGCCGTTGGCATCTCCGACCAGGGGCGCTGCCAGTCCCAAGGCTTCCACGCGCCCCAGGCGAAACTTGGCCCGGGCGCTCGAGGTGTCGTCGCCGGCGAACAGAAAATTGGGAACCGTGTAGGGAAGTCCGAATTCGGTATAGTCGCGCACCGCGCCGCCCAACAGTGGCGTGCCGTCAACCGTGACCGAGTAGTTATCGCCATGAATGGTCAGCTCGTAGCGGGCCAGGTGCGACGTCGTGTCGTAGGCCGCGCCTTCGCCGTGATGAAACAGCGGCGTCGATGTTTGTGCCCAGACCTCGTTGGCCCAAAAACTCAGTTCCACCCCTTTCAGATCGAGCGACAGCGCCACGATGGAAAAGCCCGCGCGGTGGATGGTGCTGTGCGCCTCGGACAGAATCTGCACGTCGGCGCGCACCGTGAACCCGGCCTCGCGATCGAACAACGGCAAGCTGGGGTGCAGGCTGGCGAAGTAGCCGGCCTGATCGTCTTCGCGGGCGGTGGTATCTACCTGCACGGCGCTCGGTGCCAGCGATTGCACCGCGAGCGAGCCCGATAGCGGATTGGTCAGGTAGATCCACCCCTGGGCCGAGGGAACGGTGCCGAGCGACCCGTCGTACAGCACGGCCGCTTGAGCAGATCCGAGGGGCAGACAAATCAGCGCTGTCAGGGAAAGCAACCAGCGGAAGGGAATTTGCATGGGATATTGTCGGTAAACAGATTCAGGTTGTGGATTCTAGTTGCGGTGAACGGCGCACGAGTTGCGGGCGAGCTGCAGGTGCTGCGAGCTGCAGTTGCCATGGCCAGTTTGTGACCGGGCTGCACGGGCGGCGCACGAGAAGCTGTGCCCCATCGGCAGTAGGCCGAGTGTAACTGGGCCGGTGGCCGATCGCCACTGTCTGGCGGGTGGGGTCAGGAGTTTTCGGGCGACGTCGGATCGACGCGGTCACCCCTGACACACCCCGAATTATTCATGAGCCTACTGCTGCGGAACCGAACGTGTCGGGTCCGACCGCAATCGTCCCTGACTCACGTATTCACCGAAAGGCTCGAGAGACTTGCAAAGCCAGTGACTCACGATCGGTGGATTCGATAGCACAGGTTGCTGGCAAATGACAAAGGTAGGTCTGATAGTTCCTGCACCATCCGGACGAAGCGGTGCGGACGACAGGACTATTGAGATGGTCTACCCCTCGGATTCTTGGGGTACGCGTATCGAAGGCAAGCGTCGAGATTTCGGGGAACCCTGCTTTTCGGACCATCGGTTCTGGTTGTGCCGGTTGTAACGGCTGGAAGACCGGTTTTGTTTATTGGTGCCGGGTCGAACGCCCTTGACAGGTACAAACTGCCGATAGCGCAGAGTACGTGTCGTGGCGACTACCCGGCTGCATTTTGTCGCGTTCCCCTGGGTGATGCATGTCGAAGCATTCCTGGCGCAGTTGGCTGCTACTATTCTCGATCCTCGCGACAGTCGCCCCCTGTGAATCGGGCACACCGAAATGTTGTCCGTCGCGTTGTGGCGAAAATGAGATGACGCGAGCGGCCATCGCGCGGTTCTGGCAGGTCTTTCAGGGAAACTGCTACGAACAAGTCGACGACGTCATTGCCCAGTTGACGGCGGCCCATGCGGAGGACTCGGGGCATCCCACGCTCACATTCCTGGTGGGCGCGAGCCATCTATGGAAATTCCAAGAGCGCGGTCGGGCAGGGCTGTCGGCTGCGGACGTTCTGATCGATGCGAAGTTGGCGGTGCATTACCTGGAGGCCTGCAAGGCTCTCGATCCGGACCGGCGCACGGTTCAAGTTTTTCTAGATTTCGCGAATGTCCACGTGGCACTGGTGGAAGGTGACCAGGCCTTGCTGAACGAGAGCCTGCAAGGAATTCGTGTCGACGCTTGTCGCGATCCGGCGTTCAATGGCTTTGTGCAGGGCTGGGTATTCTCCGCCGTCATGAGTGAGACGGACTGCCACTATCGCGAGTCGATCCAAGGATACTTTGCCACGTTCGACACCTGCGCCGGCTTTCGCGCACCGCGTGCGTTCCCTCGTCTTGGTCCGGTACTCTATGGCTATATCGCGCTGCGAGCCCGGAAAGATCCCGTTTGCTACAATACGGCGTTGGCGCCGCACAATATGGAAGCGACCTTGCTGGGTCTGGGCGACGCCTACGTCAAGCAAGGCAAGCTCAAAACGGCGCGCATCGCCTATCGCAGCGCCAAACGAGCCCCCAGCTATTCGAGCTGGTTGTACCAGGAAGAGTTGGAATGTCGCCTGGCGAATCTCGACGAATTGCAATCGAAGTTTCGCTCCGAGACGGCAATGCTCGATGTCAGCGAACCGGCGATGTTCTTCCAGTGTTCGTTTTCTTGCACTGCCTGCCACGCCACTCGGCAGTAAGCAAGCGCGCGATAGGTCCAGCGCAGATCAACTTGTTTGTGCCGCACAGTTTTTCGTCACGACCTTGGCGTTCCAGCTTGCAGCTTGCAGCCTTCCGCACGTCATTGTCCGAGCGGGCCTGGCCCGCCCTGTGCGCCCTCTATCGCCCGTCGTCCCAGATGGAGCTGCCCGACCTCAGTTGTTCGGCCAGGCTGCCGCGGAGCGATTGGACGAGCGCGCGAAAGTTGGCTAGTTCCTCCTGATAGTGGCGATCGGCGATGGTGCGGCGGTTGGCCGCCCCGGCGGTGTCGTCGAGCCAGCGTCGTGCGGCGGTGCTGGGCTCGGCAGGCGTGGCGCCACCGGCGGCGGTGGCAGCGATCCACAGGGATTCGTACGCCGCGCGCCGGGCCGCGACCCCCTGTGCCGCGCGGTACGTGGCCAGGGCCTCGGCGAGCGCCGCATCGGCCACCGGCGGGGCCGCGGCCAAGGCGACCAACCGCTCTTCTTGCAACCGCACCTCGGAATCGGCCAACACCACGCGCTGCCGCGCCGCCGACACCACGCGCACTGAATCCCACGCAAACGCCAGCCCGAACACGGCCAGCATCGCCAGCAGCCCGGCGGGTAGCAGTAATTTTCTCACGACATTCGCACCTCGGGCGGGCGGTCGGCCAATTCATCGGGCGCGTCGAAAAACGCCTTGACGGGGAACCGGTGGATGCCGGCCACCACGTTCGAAGGAATCGACTGGCACTGGTTCTGGTACAAGTTTACCGTTTGGTTATAGGCCTGACGTCGGCCGGCAATGCGGTTCTCGGTTTCGATCAACTCTGCGTGGAGCTTCAGAAAATTCTGGTCGGCACGCAACTCCGGATAACGCTCGGCCAAGAGCATGATCTGTCCCACGGCGCGGGCCAACTCGGGCTGGGCCTGGTTGGCCTGGTCGGCGGTGGCAAACGGGCGCCCGGCGGTGCGCAGCTCGGCCACGCGGCGAAACACCTCGCTTTCGTGGCGAGCGTAGCCCTGTGCGGTTTCGACTAGATTCTGAATGAGATCGAAGCGCCGCTTGAGCTCGACCTCGATGTTCGACCAGGCCTGATCCACGGCATTGCGCAGTTGAATCAACCGGTTGAAGGTACTCAGATACCACAGCACAAGGGCGCCGCACAGAATGCCCGCCGCGAGCGTGAACCACATTTCACCAGCTCCCCGAGGCGCCACCGCCTCCGCTCGAACCGCCGCCGAAACTCGATCCTCCTCCACCACCAAAACCACCACCACCTAAGCTGCTCGACGAGCCTGAACTGGTCGGCTGAGCCAGCGCCGCCAGGATGACGGTTCGAATGCGTTTGTGGTTGCACGACAAGCAGCGCCCCTCGATCTGGGCCGTGCCCGACCGCCCGATTCTAGCCGGGTTGATCGTAACTTGGGGGCCCTCCTTGAAAGTGCGGGCCTGGCACTTGGGGCAGTCCTTGAGGGGCGAAAAAAAGCTCACGTAGCGTTCGGTGTCGGTTGCCAGACACGCAGGGCAGAACCAGACATCGTAGTCGACCGAGCCCAGCTTCTCTTCCATGCGTTGTACTTCGCTAAGCTTGGGATCGTCGTCCTGTTCACTGAGCAGCACCAGTGGCGTGCCACACTTGGAGCAGCCGTGCGGGCCGAAGCGGCGGTACTTGCGCCAGTTGTAAAACAGCGCGCTGGCTGCCACGCCCGTGGCGCCCCCCACCGGAGCCCAGGGCTGTTGCGCGGGCCCGGCCGCGAGCAGGGCCAAGATGGCACCACCCAACACTGCGACCGTCAGCGCGACAAGCAGGAAGAATGCCACCGTGGCATAGGTCCGGGTCCGGGCCAATAGCCAGCCCACGGGCACCAAGAGCAAACCGACTGCCGCGGCGAAGCACGCCGCCAGGATGGCGTTGCGACGCGGAGTGCGCACCAGCCAAGGGGCCGAGCCCGGCACGCCGCGTGCCGCTTCGGGGTGCGCGCGCAGCACGGCCGCCAACTGCTCCACGCCTGCGCGGATGCCCCCGGGGTAGTCGTTGCGACGAAAGGCCGGCAGCATCGCCAGGTCGCGAATTTCGCCACACAGGCCGTCGGTCAACAGCGGTTCCAGCCCGTAGCCGACCTCGATGCGCAGTTTGCGATCGGCGGGCGCTACGAGCACCAAGAGACCGTTGTTCAGGTCGCGCCGTCCGATTCCCCAATCGTTGAACAATTGATCGGCGTAGGCCTCGACACTTTGCCCCTCGAGCGAGGCGACCGTGACCACGGCCAGTTGGGCGGTTGTGTCGCGCTCGACCGTCAGGGCCAGCGACTCGATCGCCTGGATATCTCCCGGCGCGAGCAGGCCGGCGAAATCGTGAACACGGCGCGTGGCATCATGTGGCGGCAGGGCCGCTAGCGCCAGC
>CAYSXM010000150.1:0-8283 GCA_964434905.1 uncultured Pirellulales bacterium
AACCATGAGCTTGTCCATGAGATACGCGGCGCGCGCCATATAGCCGCAGTCTTCGAGCACGGCGATAAACAAGAACAGCACGCAGATTTGAGGCAGGAAAACCAGCACCCCACCCACCCCTGCAAACAGCCCGTTGACCACCAGGCTTTGCAAGGGACCGGCCGGCAGCCGGGTGGCCACCATTGCGGCGCCGGTTTCGACCGCTGCGGAAATCGCGTCCATGAGGGGGGCTGCCCAGGCGAACACCGCTTGAAACATTATCGTCAACAGGGCCAGAAGTATCAGCGTGCCCCACAGCCGGTGCGTTAAGACACGGTCGATTCGATCGGTCCAATTGGCGGTTCGAGCGATCGGTCGCGTAACGATGCCTTCGAGCGTTTTTGCCACCCACCCATATCGCGAAATGGCTTCGATGGCTGGAATGGGGCAACCAGATTTCGCCAGGTCGCTACGCGTGGCGGCCAGCTCGGCGCGAAGGGGAGCGTTGCCGGCCGGCAGCAAGTCTGCTTCCAGGTAGCCCGTCGAGTCGAGCACCAGGCGCTCGACCAGGTAGCGAGGCCAGGCCGCTCGCGGAGCATGGTGCGTGCCGGGGGGCAGCCGCGCGAGCCGTTCCGACCACAGTTCAATCTGCTGGAGAAACGGGTTGGGAAACGGGCTGGGAGGTATCGGAGCTGGCTGGCCCAGCACCTGTTGAATTTGCTGTTTCAGGGTGTCGATTCCCTTGCGGCGGTGCGCTTCGAGCGGCACCACGGGCAAGCACAGCCGGCGCGAGAGCGCCTTTAGATCTAGCGAGATGCCGCGCCCCCGTGCGATATCTTGCATGTTGACCGCGAGAATTGTCGGCAGTCCAAGTTCCAGCACCTGGCTGACCAGGTAGAGATTGCGCTCGAGGTTGCTGGCGTCGACAATGCATACCACCACGTCGATGGGCGCCACGTCGTTGCGCCGGCCGAGCAACACATCGACCGCGACCATTTCATCTGGCGACCGCGGTGCCAAACTATAGGTGCCCGGCAAATCCACTACTTGAAAGCGGCGGTTGGCCAATTCGAACTGGCCGAGCCGGCGCTCTACCGTAACCCCCGGAAAATTGCCCACGCGCTGGCGCAACCCACACAGGGCATTGAACAGCGTCGATTTGCCCGTGTTTGGATTGCCGATCAAGGCCACGGTGGGTACTGGAAGGATGGCAGTCATGCGCACCGAAGATTGCAGCGGATTTGACAGCACCGGGGACCACGTAGTCCTTGCGAATTAAGCACGGCCAGCGGGGCCCGGTAGCAGGTCAACTAACTGGCGATGATTTCCACCCGCGCCGCTTCCGCCTTGCGGATCGACAGCCGATAGCCGCGCAAGTCGAGTTCGAGTGGGTCGCCCCACAATGCCGTGCCGGCGAGGCGAACCACGACCCCGGGTGTGAGTCCCATTTCCAACAAGCGCAGGCAAATCTCGTCGTCGCCAACGACCTCGACAACGGTGCCCGATTGCCCCACGGCGAGATCGGCAAGGCGCGTCATGACGGGGATCCCACCGAGACCAACACTTGCAGCGTTTCGTCCCCCCGCAGGCACAGCTTCTGACCTACCAACCGCACGATGCAGGGGCTGCCGGGCTGCACCATCTCGACACAGGCGCCCGGGCACAATCCCAACTCGTGCAAGCGATGCACGGCGCCTGCTTCTCCCACGACATCGCACACCTCGCCGGTCTGGCCAACCTGCATCAGGTAAAGCGGAATGGCGTCGGTCATGTGCGAGTTCGTGGAAGGCAAGTGAACCTGGGCAATTGGGGCACGCCACCAATTCTACGGCAGTCGGGCGAGCGGAATCAATGCCGCGGGGCAGCAACCGATGTCGGCGAGACAGTCGCGCAGTTTGCCGCGGAGTTACGCAATCCAGGCATTGTTGCCAGTTTCACCTGCTCGCTGAATGAATGCGAGCCATGGTCAGTGATTTTCACAGTTCATCCGCAGCGTGGCACGCACATCTCTGACGAGCCCCCTGGGGTAGTTGCGCCAGACGTGGACTTGCGGCAGGGACTCGCGGTCGATATTCTCCCGCCCCTCATCTTGCTGGCCGATGTGGGCGGTCGCCGTCGCTCAACGCCTGGCCAGCGGTCGAATCTAATCACGGCCGTAGAGCTGCTATGAAACGATGCAACCTGGGTTTGGCATGGCGCATTCAGTCAGCGGCCTGCTCATCTAAGCGGCTGCAAGGCGAGCGACGTGGCTCGGTAGGTTTCGCAGTCCGACTGGTGCTGTGGTGTTGTGCATTGAACAGTGTTCAATCACTGGCCCCTGCGGAAGAGCCTGTGTTGGCGGCCGCGACTGTCAGTAGCGCTGCCATTCCAGTTCCAACGCAGCAACAACCCGGCAGCGCGCCTGCGGGGCTCGCCCCCGTCGGCCAGCTTGTTCCCTACGGCGCGGCGACGCTGCCGCCCGGGCGCGCGGAGCCGGGACCGACCGTTGCGGGCGACCTGCTCCCGCGTTCTCCCTATCCGATCGCGGTATCTGGAGCTGGCGTGCCGATTCCCGCAACCACACCGTGGGTAGCGGCCACGCCTGGAAGCGCTCCAGCTTTGCCTGCTGCAGCAGCGCTGCCCAGCGCGGTACCAGGAGCGGTTTCGGCGATTCCCACGATCGTGCCCGCGTCGGCCGGGCCGGTTGTGCCGGTATCGGCACCACCCACCTTGATTTCGCCGACGGGTGCGCTTCCCTATTTGCCTCCACCGCAGGCAGTGCCGCCCGCTGCAGCGGGAACCGACTCGTTGCCCCCGGTAGAAATCCCTCCGCTGCCCGCGGAGCTAGAAACGGGATCGGTCACTGCGAACAGCGTGCCGGCCTCTGGTGAAACCGAGTCGCAATCGTTCTGGCAAAGAGTGCTACCCTGGCGCAAGCGCGGCACGCCTCCGGTGAAGCCCTCGGAGGAATCGCCCGTGGCGGAGACCGCTCAGGCGCCGCCGGACGGAGAATCACTCGCTGCGCCAGTTGTAGCGGCCCCCGACGCGGCAGGATCTCCGGTAGCCGCTGAGGAGCTGCCACCAGGTGCCGTATTATCTGAAGATGGGGTAGTGGTCGTGCCGCCGCCAAAACTGTGGACTGGCAATTTCGACATGGGACTCAACGGCTCGGAAGGTAACAGCCGGCTATTCAACGTGCGATTTGGTTCCCAGGCCCAGCGAAAGACGCCGCGCGACATTTTGACCTTGAAACTGAACTACGTTCGCACCAACGCGAACTCTAGAAACACGGTCGACCGACTGTTTTTCGACGGCCGTGAGGAGTGGCCACTCGCCGATTCGCCTTGGACGATCTACGTGCATGAGACGACGGAGTACGATCAGTTCCGAGCGTTCGACGCGCGCATCACGGGCGATGCCGGCTTGGGCTATCAGTTCATCAAGAACGATTTGACCACACTAACCGGTCGCTTTGGTCCGGGTGTGTCGCACGAATTCGGTGGTCCCGACAACCGCTGGGTTCCCGAGGCGGTGTTTGGCATGGCGCTGAGCCATCAGTTGTCGAAGTACCATCAACTCAACGCGACGGTCGACTATTTTCCCGACGTGACGGACTTTGGCAGTTACCGGGTGAACTCGCAGGCCAGTTGGCAGATTCTGCTCGACGAGATCAACAACCTGAGCCTGAAATTCAGCGTGATAGACCGGTACGACAGTACGCCCAATGGCGCGCAGCCGAACGACTTGGACTACGCCGCGACGCTGGTCTGGTCGTACTGAGCCCGGTGTTCCCGAGTGCTCTATTCGAGGGAGCACGCGGAATCAGTTGCGAGCGGAGAGCAGCCGCTCGACGGTTTGCACGAGCTCGGAATAGCGCGGTTTAGCCACCTGCGCGCTGGCGCCGACTTGCTGGCCCTTCTTCTGGTTGTCTTTCGAGACAATCGAGGAGAATACCACCACGGGTAGTTCCTTCAGGCCCGAGTGTTCACGGATGCGCCTGGTTAGTGTCAGGCCATCCATCCGCGGCATTTCGACGTCGGTCACCAGCAGGGCGACACGGTCGCTAAGTGGGCCAGCGGATTCTGCCGCCGCAGCGGTCAGAAACTGCCACGCATCTTGACCATCGACAAAGCCGCGAACGTGCAGGAATCCTGCTTCGGCGAATGCATCGGCCAACATGGCGCTGATCATTTGCGAATCTTCCGCGAACGCGATCGGTTGTTCCAGCACGTTGGGGGGCGCTGTCGATTGCTGCGCGACGATCTGCGCGTGTTCCTCACGCATCTGCTCGCGGCACATGCCCACCGAGGCGCCAATCCGCTCGAAGTCGAGCATCAGAGTCAGTTGGTTGTCGTGCAGTACGACCGCCGTGACTGCCGCTTGGTGCTTGCCAACCACCGGAACGGGTTGCACGCTGGTCCACGACAGGCGCAGAATTTGATCGACCCCTTGGACTCGAAAGGCCAATAGTTTTGCATTGAACTCCATAACCAGCATGCGATCGGCGGGGGCTGGCGGCACCGCGACCCCGTCGAAAAAATGCTGGAGGTTGACGAGTTCGACGACTTGGCCGCGGATATACACCGTGCCTTCGACTGCGGGGTGGCTCTGTGGCAGACGCGTTACCCGATCAACCTCTAGTACCTCGCGCACCTTGGCCACGTTCACGCCGCAGCGCATGTCGCCCACATGCAAGACCAAGATTTCCAGTTCGTTGGTTCCGGCGTCGAGCAAGATGCGCGAGTCGAGTTGCGAAAGGACGGCACTTTTTGCCATGACCCAAAGGCTCCTGACGGGGAAATGTCCTGACGAGGGTGAAGGGTAGTGTCTGTGCTTGTCGTGCAGGGCGTCGCCGTGCGCGCCCGCGCAACGCTGTGTGAACGCCCGCTACTAGGCAAGTGGATCGAACCGGGTTCCGGCACTGGCCGCGGCGGACCGGGTGATCAGGAGGCTGTCGGGATAGCCGGCGAAGACCAAGTCGATGGCGCGTAGACGCACGGCCCAGCTTGCCGGTCCGTGTGGCTTGATCCGGATCGCGGCGGCCGTTTCTGTCATCGCGGTCAATGCCTGGACGGCCTGGCTAGCGCGATCCACCTGGCCTTCCAATTGTCGAGTTCCAGGTGCACTACGCACCGTACGCAGCGGTTCGAGAGTAGCAGAGTGAGTGAGCACCGTTCGATTCCTTGGCAAATTCGAACTTGAGGGCGGTATGGGAAGTGGCTGCTAGTTATTTCGTCAGAAGGCGCCCAGGCAAGGCGCCTCCAACAGGTCGTCGCCTCCGAGGCTCCAGGAGTTAGTCGGTACAGGCTCCGCCGGCACCTCTTCGGCTGCGCGCTCCTCAACCCACGAGACGGCAGGGGAGCAAGTGGCCAGCGCCCATGCGTCTAGCCAGGCCAACTGTTCGTTCGGAAGCGACCAGCGCCCCAAGCAGGCAAAGGCCAGGCGGGGCAGGTTTTCGAGCGGCCAATCGCGGTCGCCATTGAGCCAGGCCGCACGCCAGCCTTCGACGCACGACGTGGTGTCGAGCTGGGAAGCGACGACGGCCACGTACCAGGAGCACGGCCCATGCTGCCAGACCAGCGCCGACGCCCCGGCAACCTCGTGCAGGAAATGATCAACTGCGGGCGCCAATTGCGAGTCGTTCGCCAGAGGCAGAGTGACAGAAAAAATGGCGCCCCATCGTGCGTCCGAGGCGTGCCGCGCGGTGTGCGCCAGCAGGGATCGCGGTTCCGCGACGGGCAAAACCAACCGGCAACATCGCGATCTCGCGCAGATCGTATCGACCTGTACCTGCCCCACGTTGGCTGCCAGCAAGGCCTGGGCCAGAGGCAGCGCCAAGCCAAAGGTACACGGCGCGTCGCCCGCCGGAGTTGTGGCGCAAACGGGCTCCCACTGCCGCACCTCTGCATCTCGATCGAGTGCGCTGGAACGCTGCACCACATCAAGCAGAACGGCTCTCCGGACTTCGTCGAAATGAGCTTGAATCGAGACCACCATGGGCCGGGTGGCGCTCTGCAGGGCGCGCTGTACGAGGCTACGCGTCGCGCGGCTGGCATGTTCGCGGTCGACAAACACCAGCGGCAGCCCTTCGTCGATCAGAAGTTCCAATTCAACTTGTTGTGCGGTGGCCAGAATTCGCCACGACTCGCGCGATGGGTCGATCAGAGCCGTGATTGGGGTCCGCCGACGCCAAGCAAGGGCCTGACCGTGATCTAGCTGGTGCAACATGAGCAAATCGTCGATCAAGTCGTCGAGATCCTCGACACGCCGCGCCATGCGATCCAGATAGCTTTGTTGCTCCTCGGATAGTTGGCCGGCCAACCCGTCGCGCAGCACACTGGTGTACTGTGATATGACGGCCAAGGGGGTGCGGAAATCGTGAGATACCTGGTCGGAAAGCCGCCGTGCGACTTGAATCAATTGGCCGCGCTCTTGCCGCTGGCTGGCCAGCGCCGCAAGTGCCGCATCACGCTCCTCGACCAATCGACGCCGCTGCAGCGCTGCCTGAATCGACCGGGAGAGCATGGCGGTGGTCAGCCACGGATTGACCAGCACCTCGTCGAGGCCTGCCTGTTCGCAGTCGAGCGGCGCGGCGTCGTCGCTCGCGGTCAGTTGCAACAGTACGGCCGAGCCCGACGCGTCTTGAATTTGCGCGAGAACGCTGGCGGGCGGCTCGCAGTGGCTGCGTGGGTCGACCAGTACGATATCAAACTCTTGCGTCGCCAACTGTGAAAGCGCCGACTCCAGGGTCGAGGCCACCGCGGTCTCGAAGCGCAAATTCGTATCGAGCGCCAGCAGTCGTGCCAGCCATGGGGCTCGGGCGGGCGACGAATCGACGAGCAATAGACGATATGCGGGCGATGACGTCATCGAACGCCTTAGCTCTGATGTGAGGTCGGTTACGGGGTTCGCGCGAACGCGGGGGAACGCGCTCCCGTACTTGGCAGGCAGGAAACAATACGTCACGAGAAAGTCGTCCGGGCACGCCTGGGCGACAGCTTTCCGATTTCGAGCGTGACGGCCGGTCAGTCGTTGCGACCGATACCAGCGGCGCATCTCGCGGTATCGCTACCCGCCTGATGACCGGCGCCGGACCAAAAAGGCGCGAGAGCGGAGTTAGCGTGGGCCAGCGGCCGGACATCTGCAGAGTGCCGTTCTCGCTAGCCCATCGGCGAGATTGCACCGCGCGGCGCATGCTACGCGCCGCGGCGAGAGACTGCTGGACTGGAGTGCGCCCGATCGAGACGGGCCGAGTTTAAAGGGCCGGGCTCCAAGGCCGCGCCGTACGAGTGGCCGCACACATTTCCGCGGGTGCCCTGGTACCGGACCGCGTAAGGCGCGCGCTGGCGACGGGATCGCGCACCATGTATTCGCCCGACAGGCTATCGTGTCGGAAACAATCCGCCGCCACCGGGCGAGTAGTAGTGAGAATAATTGAGAAACGAGGCGGCATGCCCCGTTTCGCGGATGGTTGGTTGGCGCAACACGTTCAGTTGGTCGTCGGCGTTACGTAGTCGGCGCGTCAACGCACCGATCTCTCCGCCTTGCGTGGCGAACTGGCGACGCTGTTCGAGTTGCGGCCGCACCTGGGTGAAATAGCTGAGTGCCTGACCGTTCGACAAATTAAGGTAGGGGCTAGTGGTCGCTCCGCCGTTTCCCGGTCGATAGGGTGTATTTCGGGTCACAGCACCGCCGGTGCCGCTGCCGCCTGGCGATCGCGAGGATCTGGGAATTGGGGGAGTTGCCCAGGCGCTGCTCACGGTGGAAAGCGTTAAACAAGCGATCGCCAACCAGCGTTGCGATTTCATGGTCTAACTCCGGTTACAAACACCCCAACCGCTACAGTCTGCCCTCGAAGCGTGGCCAAGTCTAGCCGATGCAACGAATCGCAAGGGTAAAATCGGCCGTGACCTGTCAACAGAATCGGCGTCGAGGGGCCTGTGGATCGTGAGGGAGTGTCTGGATTCGTCGTGTTCCCCCCCGCGCTGGCGTACCTGGTGACGGTCTCGATCATTAGGACCGTTACGACCGGACCTCGTTCGATCGGTTCCACGCCCAATGTAGCGGTTGTAGGTCACGCGCGGTGAAGATCGACTGCAACGAGTGCCGAACCAGACCAAGGCACTGGATTGCATGGTCGGAAGAGCCCCCCGCTTGGCGGCGAGCAGGTTCGGTCAGTCGGCGAATCTAAGTGCCCCGATCTGGGAGTGGATCGGTTGTCTCGCAACTGGCGATGAGACCAGGGAAGTCGGTCGATGCGTGCGAATACGATCATCTGGCGCTCATCGCTGATTTGGGTGGTGGCCCTCGTTTGTTTGGCCACTT
>CAYSXM010000151.1:0-8279 GCA_964434905.1 uncultured Pirellulales bacterium
CGGTTGAGGTGTTGCTCGCCGAGTTCGACGACGTGTCGTGGCTGGCGGGTGTTGTCGCCTGGCCACCGGGAGCGATACCAGGTTCCGATTTAGAGCAGCCCCCCAGGCCCAGTGCCAATGCGGTCATGAACAGCCAGGCGCCTGGGCGGTCGCCGCGAGCGGCGGTGTGTGCGAACATGGTTTCCATCCTTGGCTGGCACAAGCGGCACACGCGGCCACGATGGCTGCATGTGCGATTGCCGGGGGGGATTATGGAGAACAGGGCAAATCGGGTAAAGCTCGGCTTTCGCGAAACCCTCCCACCCCTTTGTCCTGGCATGTACCCGCGCCAGGTGGCCAATTCGGGAATTGACTTATTCGCCCCAATCCTGCAGTTTGTCACCATGTTGCGCGATTTACACTATGGTGCCGGCGGCAAACTGGTACTCGACTTCGACCCAGCGGCGCTAGTCGACTGGTTCGAGCCCGCCGTTAGCAGCCTCGACAGCCCCCACCAAGCCACCCTGGCCGCCCTGCAACAGCCGGTCGACTACCCGCCGCTGCGGCAGTGCGTTGTGCCAGGCGATCGAGTGACCATTGCCCTGGTGCCAGGCGCGGTTGCCGAGGACCAGGTGTTGGCAGCGGTCTTGGTCGAACTAGCGGCCCAGGGGGTCGCGACGTCCGATGTTACAGTGCTCACGGTGGTCGGCGCGCGTGACCCACGCCCGGCGCTGGGTGGCGAGCAACCCGAACTGGTTCAACATGCCCCGCAAACGCCAGGCGAGCTGGCCTATCTGGCTGCGACCGAGACGGATCAGGCGTTGTACTTGAATCGTCGGTTGGTCGATGCCGATGCTGTAGTCGTGGTTGCCCCTGGCGGTAAGCAGGAAACCGGTAGTGTGTACCCGGTTTTTTCCGACGCCGCGTCGATCGCCCTGCCCGACCCGGCAGTCGCGCGCGAAACGGCCTGGCTGATGGGCTTGCCGTTTACGGTGCTGACGTTGGTTGGTCGTTCCGCTAGCCTGGCAGCCGTCGTTGCTGGCCACCCCCAGGCTGCGGTGGCCGAAGCCCAGCGGCGCTGGAGCGCGTTGTGGTCGTTGCCTGCCGCGCGTCTGGCCCAATTGGTCATCGGGACCATCGAGGGGCCGGAGACGCAATCGGCCGAGTTACGCCTGCGGCGCGCGGCCAATACCGCCGCGCGTCTGGCATCGCCTGCCGGCCAGATTGTGCTTTGCACCACGATGGCTCAGCTAGCGCCGGGTGATGTGCCCCGGGCCGAGTGTTCGCCTCGTCGGCGCGGCACAAGCCGTGCCGCGACCGCCACCGTGCCGGGTGATTGGGGTTGGGACGAGCTATTGGAGCGGCACACGATCTATTTGTTTTCACAGCTCGATCCCGCGCAAGTGGAACCCTGGGGATTGGTACCCGTGGCCAGCAGCGAGGAAGTCGCACGTCTGGTGTCGCGTGCTCCCACCCTCCGCGTGGTGGCAGGCATCGACTGTGCGTTGGAACCTTGCTCGACGGCGGATCGCGCGGTGCGACCGAAGCTACCGGGCCCGGCCGAATTTTCTCGGCGAAAACCCACATGAGCCAGTCTTGGAAAGACGTGTTGCGCGCGAGCCATGCACGGTGGTCCGACCCCTTTGTGCCCGCCACCGCCGAGGAACCTTCGGCCGAGCCTGACGATTTTGGCGACCCCCAGGGCGAATATCGCGCGCTCCGGGAATCGTGGGGAGTGGCCGATTTTTCACGCCGCACCCAGATCGCGGCAACCGGTCGCGATCGCGCGATCATGTTGCACAATCTATGCACCAACGAGGTGCGCAAGCTGGCACCCGGCCAAGGTTGTGAGGCGTTTATAACCTCCGTGCAGGGCAAGACGCTGGGGCTGGTCAATATCTATTGCCAGCCCGATGCATTGATCTTGGAAACGGTCCCTGACGAGGCCCAGCGTTTGTTGCAGCACCTGGGAAAATATGTGGTGCGGGAAGATGTGGAGTGGACTGATCTGAACGACCGTTGGGGCGAACTTCTCGTCGCCGGTCCGCGTGCCGCCTCGGAGTTGCGAATTTGCGGCGCGCACTCGATTCCGCAGCGCTTGGGGGAACATTGCCCGGTCGTTTGGTTGGGCGAGACCTGGCATCTGCGAGCGGTCGACTGGGCCGGTCCCGGTGGAGTGTTGTTGGCCGGCCCCCGCCACGCCTTGGGGGCTGCCTGGCAAGCACTTAGCGTCGCGGGTGCCTTGGCTGTGGGCCGCGTCGCGCTCGAACAAGCACGCATCGAGCAGGGCACACCCTATTTCGGTCTCGATGTGACTCAGAGCCATTTGCCTCAGGAAGTGGACCGCGACGCACGCACCATCAGTTTTACGAAGGGTTGCTACCTGGGGCAGGAAACCGTGGCTCGGCTCGATGCGCTCGGGCACGTCAATCGCACCTTGGTGGGCGTGCGTTTTGAAGTTTCAATCGCGGCACGGGGTGCTCTGCCGCAAGCTGGTCACAAGCTGACAAACCAAGGCCAACCTGCCGGAGAAATCACGTCGAGCTGCTGGTCGCCGCGATTGCAGGCGCCGCTGGCATTGGCCATGGTACGGCGCGGATTCAATCGGCCTGGCGACCGACTCGAGTCGGCCATTGGCGCTGCCGAAGTGGTGTCCTTGCCGTTGGCTTGATCGGCCCGGGGCCTCTCGGGCATGTGCCAACCCAAACGGCTGGCTAGCAGTCCGCCGAATTCTTCGACGGGCTGCCGTGCTGCACCTCGATTGACCGTCAAGGTTGGTCAATCACCGGGGCGTTCTCACAGCGACACTAGTCGCGAACCCGTGGCGAGGTTGCCACAATCGGCACCATGGGGCGCGCAGCGAGCCAGCGTGCCAGGCGCGAGCAAACGTTTGCCGTGGTCGGAACTTGCCGCAGCACCACCACCCGGCCCCCGGCCAATGCGGCCTCCAGCGTTGCTAGCAGAGCGTCGAGTTCGTCCAAGAATCGCCTGGTTTCCTCGGTCGTCATTTCGTGCCGCACAAGCTGCACTTGGGTGTCGGTCCGCCGTCGGTTCAGACGTACCAGTTGGCCCAATTCAGACTTGAACATGCAGGAATCTACGAAACCACGGCGCAATTCGTGTTGCGCGTTGAAATGGTAGACGCGCTCGGCGTGGAAAAAGATGCTGCATTGACCGTCGGCTCGAAACCCCGCCACCACTGGATCGGGGCAGGCATCGATCTGAAATTCCGCGCGCTCGACCAGCGCATGAGCTTCGGCCAGCAGGTCCTCTCGATCGTGCTCTTGGCGTGCCATGCGCTGTAGGAAAACCGGTGGTTTAGCGGCGAGCATCCGCGTGCATGGCGCTAGCCTATCGCTGCCGACGCGGCCCACAAGGCCGGCAGCCCCACCACCCAGCGCAAGACGATCGTGGCCATTAGATACACGCCATAGTGCAGGACTCCCGACGTAAAATCCAAGTCGAAAGTGGCCAAGGCCGTGAACCCACCCACGGCTAGAAAGGGAGGAGCCAACAGCAGCCACATCCAGGCATCGCCTCCGATCCAATCGGCAGGCAGCCAAGCGAACACGCCCCACAGCGCGGCATATACGGCACCGCAACCTGCCGCGCGCAGCCAAAGTGCCGCCCCTCGGAAAGGCTCCAACTCGGGTTCACGTAGCATCGAGTAGGCAGCCGCGGCCATCGGTACCGCCAGCAGCAATGCGCCGAGCGCCAAGAGCGGTATCGACTGACGGATCGTACTGCCGGCCAGTGCAGACACCGCCAGTGTCGCCACAGCGCCCCCCACGGCCACCGACAGCGCCGCAGGAGTGAGTTTCGAGGGTTCTCGCTCGATGGGCTTCACCACCGGGCGGCCCTGCTTGTCTTTGCCACCGGCCGCGTACTCTTCCGGCTCTTCAATCTTGACGTCATCCGGACTGGGAATCCGGATTGCCACCTTGCACTTGGGGCAAGGGCCTTGTTTGCCGGCAAACTTCTCGTCGACTGAAAATCGAGCCTTGCAGCCCGTGCAAATTACGAGAATCGCCATGCGCGCCGCATCACCGCAAGAAGTCGTGCCACGCCCCGTGGGACCCGCCGACACCGTGGACCGATAGCCCTTCCCGAGTTTCGACGGCCTGACCAAACAAGTCAACCGTCTCGCCAGGGGAACTGCAAAGAGAATTGCGAGGGTGTCGCCTGTACCCTCGTTCCGAGTCTTCAGCGGTGCTTGCAAGCAGCCGTCGCGCTGGGCAGGCATTGATCGACCGGCCAGCTAGGGTAAGTTGAGCCGGTCGGTACGTTCCGTGACCCCGGACCGGCTGTTACTGCCCGTGGAGATACTGGCAATGGTTGGTTCCAGCGACTGTGTCGCCCTGGTGACCGGAGGAGGCGGCGCGATCGGTCGCGCCATCTGTCGCCGATTAGCTCAGGCTGGTGCGCGGGTGGCAGTCTGCGATGTGGTAGATGCTGCGGCAGCCGAGACCGTCAGCCAAATCGTGGCCGCTGGGGGCCAGGCCCATGCCGCCGCATTCGACGTGGCAGACTATGCCGCCGCCGAGCAGGGCGTGTTACAGTGCGAGCAGGTGCTGGGTCCGATCGACGTGTTGGTCAATAATGCAGGCTGGGATCTGGCTGGCGACTTTCTCGACAGCTCACCCGAACTGTGGCCGCGGTTGATTTCGGTGAATTTGGTCGGCTCCCTCAATTTGCACCACGTTGTCTTGCGTGGCATCCGCGCCCGTGCGCGAAACGGTCAGGCGCCCGGAAAGGTAATCAACATCGCCTCCGACGCAGCGCGGGTAGGCTCGTCGGGTGAAGCGGTGTATGCCGCCTGCAAGGCCGGCGTTGTGGCATTGACCAAGACCTTGGCCCGAGAGTTGGCGCCCGAACGCATTTGCTGCAATTGCGTTTGCCCCGGTCCTACCGATACACCCCTTTTGCAATCGTTCGCGGGCCAGGGTGAGACCGGCGTCAAGCTAATTGCCGCACTGACCCGAGCCATTCCCTTCAGGCGACTGGGCCTGCCCGACGATGTGGCGGGCCTGGTAGCTTTTTTGGCCTCACGCGAAGCCGATTTTATTACCGGTCAGGTGATTAGCGTATCGGGTGGATTGACCATGTGCGGCTAGCGCTACTGGGCACCGCCGGTTGCTTGCCGCCGGGTGCCAGATGGAACCGGATGTCGCACCACCGCGGAGCCCGCGTAACGCCTACTTGGAGAGTCCCCCCATGTCGCACGACGCCAGCTATTCCGACTTGCTCTACTGCGAACGACAGGGCGTAGCCACGATTTCGATCAATCGTCCGCAGGTTTACAACGCCTTTCGCGGGCAAACCTGCGAGGAACTGATCGATGCCTTCCGTCGAGCCGGCGGCCAGCGCCACATCGGCGTGATCGTGCTGCGCGGTGAAGGAGACAAGGCATTTTGTACCGGCGGAGATCAATCGTCGCACGGACAGGAAACCTACGATGGCCGTGGCACCATCGGGCTGCCGATTTTGGAATTGCATTCCATCATTCGCGACGCGCCCCAGCCCGTGCTGGCCCGCGTGCAAGGGTTCGCGATTGGCGGAGGCAACGTGCTGGCGGCGTTGTGCGATTTGACGATCGCCTCGGAGCGTGCCGTGTTCGGCCAGGTGGGCCCCAAGGTTGGATCGGTCGACCCCGGTTTTGGCACGGCGTTTCTGGCACGCGTCGTGGGTGAAAAGAAAGCGCGCGAACTCTGGTATCTTTGTCGACGATATTCTGCCGCCGAAGCGTTGGCCATGGGGTTGGTCAATGTGGTGACTCCGCACGCCGAACTCGATGCCGAAGTCGATCGGTGGTGCCAGGAACTATTGGAGCGTGGCCCGACTGCCCTGACGATTGCGAAACGCAGTTTCAATGCTGACACCGAGCATCAACGCGGTCTCGGCGCCTTGGGGCTCGAAGCCGTGGCTTTGTACTATCAAACCGCCGAGTCGCAAGAGGGGGTGCGTGCCTTCAAGGAAAAGCGCCCCCCCACCTTCCGCCCGCACACAGGCGATCGCTAGCAGGCATTCCCGGCCACCCCACCGGGGCGCTATAATCGACCGGAACCGCTACACCGACTTCCAGGGAGCCTGTTTGCAGATGCCCCAGCACTCAAGCCGAATTCTGATCGCGGACGACAACCCGACGAACGTCGAGTTGCTAGAAGCCTATTTGGCGGGTGTCGATTGCGAATTGCTGGTAGCGATCGATGGCCGCGACACGCTGGACAAGGTTGCCTCGTTTCGCCCGCACTTGATCTTGCTCGACGTCATGATGCCCAAGCTCAGCGGTTTCGAGGTTTGCCATCAACTGAAAAGCAAGCCCGAGACCCGCGGCGTTATGGTCCTGATGGTGACCGCGCTCAACGAACTCGGCGATATCGA
This sequence comes from uncultured Pirellulales bacterium, assembly GCA_964434905.1. Classification (GTDB taxonomy): domain Bacteria; phylum Planctomycetota; class Planctomycetia; order Pirellulales; family CAYNRE01; genus CAYSXM01. The sequence continues at coordinate 6,361 of CAYSXM010000151.1, forward strand.
ACGGGCGGTAAATGCGGGATGTGACGACTTTCTGTCAAAGCCAGTCAACAAGGTGGAGTTGCTCAAACGCGTCGACAACATGCTGCGATTGCGCAACGTGACCGACGAAGTCGAGCGCCTTCGTCAGTACATTCAGGAAATGGAAGACGCCTCCGGCCCCTCGACGGCACGCGCCCGCTGACAAAGCTCGGACCATGCCGACTTCAGGGCTGGGCACCGCGCGGACCTTTCCGGAAGTGCGGCCGAGGCACGGCGTACTCACCCAAGGTGACGGGGCACCAACTCGCAAGGCCGCCGGTCTGTAGCCAGGCGCGTCGAATTCTAAAACGAGCTGCTACCTCTACCTCATCCGGCTGAGATCTTCTTGGTGGCGCGCTTGCGCTTCGCCACGGACTCGGTTTAACCCACCCGGCGGAACCCGCTTCGCCAGTTGCAGCCGATCCGGGTGTTGTGCAAGCCACGCCTGTGCCGCTTGGCGGCCTGCGTCCCAAGGGTTATCCCCGCGGGCGCCGCTCAACAAGTTCTGCTGTGCAATGACCGCCAGTCGCGCCACGGCCGTATCACAGAATCGACTGCCGCGCGCCTCGGGCTCAGATCGTGGTCGTGTGTCTTCAAGAATCAACGCCAGATAGGGGACCCGATTGGATGTGTATCGGTTCGACACGCCCGCCACGAGTGCACTGTATCGATCGCGTGCCGCGGCCTGCTGCTGGGAGGCGGCCAACTTGTCTTGCAATAGCTGCTGCGCTGGCAAGTCGCCATGGTCTGCTAGCAGGGCGGCTCCAGCGGCCAGTTCGTTGCTGCCGGCCAGATCGGCCGAAACCGTGGCCCGTGCCAACCGCACTGCCGCGGGGACCAGGGGGTCGTCGACATGCACGATCAATCGCTGCGCCAAACACATGGCAAACGGCGCATGTCGATCGATCCAACTGGCCAGCGCGGCTTCGACATCCGACTCGCCTCGTCGGCTGCGCAATTGCTGGACCAAGGCCGTGAATTCGGAAGGTGGCCGAGCGGGATCCATGGTCAGACCGGCCGACAAAGCCTGCCAGGCCGCCGCGTCGGGTTGTGGGCGTCGCCAATAGGTCCGCAGGTTGAGTTCTTGGATGGGGATCGCGCCGCCAAAGTGATAGCTGTACATTTCCTCGAGCACGCGCTCGATCGGCCACCGGTCGTATTCCAACCGAAACAGGGCCGACAGTGTGCCAGTGCGGTGTCGACCTCCTTGACAGTGCACCGCGATCGGCCAGCGCAGCGGATCATCGCACAGGTCGAAAAACGCCTCGAACTGCCAGGGGGTTGGCCAGGGCCAATACGGCTCGTCCCCCATGGGCCACTGGATGTGCTGCACGCCCCAGCGGCGCGCCAGATCAGATTCGAGCTCTCCGTCGGGCCGGCCCAGATCGAACGGCCCGCGATACAACCGCATCGTTTCGACTTGCGTGCTCAGAACCGTCCGCACGTGTTCGCGGCGCACCAGCCACAACAAGCCTTGCTCTGTCGGTTGCCCCAGGCGATAGAACACGCCGGGCCGAACTTCGGAGAATCGCTTCAGATTGACGTTCCAATATCTGGCGTAGCCGGCCAGAAGTGCCGAGCCCAGGCCCAGGCAGACCAGCGCGCGCCGCACCGGCCAGCGTCGCGCGATTGATGTTGCCAATGCGGCCATGAAAGTTCTCTCCAGAATTGCTCTCGGCAGCGCGCACCGACGAAATCTAGGGCGCAGCCGGAACCGTCGAATTGGCCAGACCCTAGCCCCGTGGCACGATGCGGGTCAACGCCGGAAAAAGATGACCACGCTTGGCCAAGTCCTGGCCGCCCGTTGAAAAATGCCGTCGTGGCATTGTTCAACCTCGCCAAGTGCTGAGCACAGCTCCGCACGGCTCGCAAAATAACGACTTGCGTCGCTATTTTGTCAT
>CAYSXM010000152.1:0-8278 GCA_964434905.1 uncultured Pirellulales bacterium
AGCCGGGCGCGATGACCAGCGGCACTCCTTGTCCGACGCTGCGCAAGCCAAGGCCCTGGTGCTGGTATTCACCTGCAACCCTTGTCCCGTGGCGGCCGCCGATGAAGATCGGGTGAAACAGGTGCAGCAGGACTTTGCCGACCAGGGTTTGCAAGTGGTCGCCGTCTGCGTGGGAACCGAAGAGGAAGACGGATTCGAGCCGATGAAAACGCGTGCCAAAGAGCACCAATTCAACTTCCCCTATTTGCACGACCCCACGCAGAAACTGGCCAGCAGCTACGGCGCCAGCGTCACGCCCCAGGTGATGGTGCTCGATGCGGCACGCAAAGTGGCCTACATGGGCGCGATCGACGACAACGAATTCAGTCCGCCGGATGTAAAAAAGCATTTTCTGCGAGATGCCGTCGCGGCAGTGCTCGGGTCGAACGCGCCACCGGTGGGTGAAACCAAGGCCAAGGGCTGTGCCATTCGCTACAATTGAGTCTTCGGTGTTGATCGCCGTCCCGTTGCCGAGACCGGTCCGGCACCGTACCCTTCGGTTCGGCCGCGCAGCCCGATGGGGCGACCGCAGCCCGTCACGCGCCATAAGTCCGCACCATGACGACCCGCTACCTTCTGCCTTGCGAGTGTGGCCAACCGATTGCGATTGAGCGGGCGCAAGCTGGTTTGGCGGTTACTTGCGCGTGCGGTCGTACTCAGACCGCCCCCACCTATCGCGAACTGCTCCGCCTTTCCCGACAAGAAGACCAGGCCGCATCGGTCCGCCCATCGGGCGAGTGGAGCCCGCGCCAAGGGCTGGTGTTTTTGGGGCTGCTGATCGCGGTGCCGGCTGGTTTCTTCGCGGTGGTGTGGCACTTGCAGCCACCCCCTGAGTATCCCGCATATACGATTGCTACTGCGGCCAATGCGCAGTTCATCGAGCAACTACCGGTCGATAAACTGTTCGAACTTTGGCAAGTTTATGAGCAGGGTTTCGACTCGAGCGACGACCCTCGAGTGGCCGAGTACAGTGCCTGGGCGCGCAACGTGCGTTCATGGACCTGGGTGCTCACCGCGGTCGCGGCGTTCGGCGTAGCCCTGGCGGTCTGTGGCTGGTTGATGCCACGTGCGCCGTCCGGAGATCGCTAGCCCCGAATTATTCATGAGCCTTCTGCTGCGGAAGCAAACGTGTCGCGTCGGCTGCGTCAAACCGCCATCGGCCCTGGCTCACGTATTCACCAATACGCTCCAGAGCACTGACAAAGCCAGAGGCACCTGATCGCGGTTTTCCTGGCAGCCACAACACGTTCGATTTCTCGCGACGAAGTTCATGAATGATCCGGGCTAATCGCAGGCCTCGCCTTGCTGCATTCGCTGGCGGTTGCGCCGGTTGGCAGCTTCGAGCACAGCTCGTCGTAGCTGGCGTCGCTGGCCCACGTTCAACTTGCACTCCAGCGCATAGGCGCGAAAGAATTGCGCGATCGCGCGCTGTGAGAGCCAAGGGTGCTGAGCCCCCCCGGCCGCCAAGCGTGCGAGATTCTTCACGCGTCGCCGCCAAGACAGCCAGCGCACGCGGCGCACCCCCTCGACATCGACCAGCCAGGTGGTGGGGTTCTCTGCTAGGCCTCCGACCATCCAATTGCAGGCCTTCAGATCGCGGTGTGCAAGACCCCAATAGTGCAGTCGACCTACCTGGTGGCCCAATGCGTTGGCACACGCGGTGGCCCGCGCGCTGCGTTGGCGGGGTGCAAGCCGTGCCAGGCGCCATCCCAGTTCGTGCAGGTTTTCTGTCCCTTCGAGCCATTGGCAAAGCAGGTACTGCTCGCCGCGCCAGCCGCGCGCCCGGGGGAGCACCAGCAGCCAGGGACGGGGGGTGGCAATGCCGCGTGCGGCCAAGGCGTGTCCCCAATACCATCCCTGCGCGGCCTTTCCACCGTACCACCAACTGCGTACGAACTGCCGTGCCGAAACCGCTCGCAGACGCTTGAACGCCGCGCGCCAACCCGCGGCGATGTCTGCAAACTCGGCCCGCACCAGTGCCGAACGATGGCCCAGCTTTACCGGCTGGTCAACGGCCGACCGCCAGCAGCCTGCCGGGTCTTGCAGCACCCGATCGACCATCGCGGGCGGCAAATCGCGCACGGCATGGGCGGTGCCAGTCGGCGCTCGATAGCATCTGTATTCGCGATTATCGTGCCATACGCGTTTGTCTCGCGATCGCATCAGCCGTCGAGCGAGGCGCCAGGCCGCTTGTTCAATTTCTTCCGCGCGGCGGATGCTTGCCTTTCCCAAGGCGGGGCGCTGGCGGCAATAGGCGATCCAGAATCGTTTCGCCTCGCCAGCGGTTACCAAGCCTCGCGAAGCAGTCCACAACATGGCCAAACTATGTCGCGTTGCACGCCACGACATACCACGCCCCATCCGCATGCCCGGAACATCGATCATGTGTACAATCGCTCGACCGCGTGCGTCGAGCCGCAGCCCCCCGGGAGGCGATTGAACCAGCAGGTTTCCCAGATGCAAATCGTTATGTCGCACGCCTTGCATGTGGGCCTGGGCCATCATTTCCGCGGTGGCAATGAGGACCGCGCGACGCGCGGCCAACCGGCTGGTGGCGGACCGCCGGGGCAAATGCTCTCGCAAGAACTGATCGACCGGCACGGCATCTGGTATCGCCGCGCTGACTAGAAAGTTGTCGCGTCGCCAGCGACCGCGAGCGGCGCACCCCACCGCCACGGGCGCGACGGTTGGCACCTCGAGCGCCACGAGCCGTTTCAAGTTCAACCACTCGCGCCAGGCCGCCGCAGGACGCAGCCAGCCTCGCAACCAGCCCCGCCAATCGGCCGGGTGATCGTGCTTGATAAAGAACCGGCGGTGCGGCAGATCGACGCGATACACCGTGCGGTGTGCTCCCTGCTTGATCACCTGGGCGGCCCCATCGCGCAACCACTTGTCGAGTCGCAGGCCCTGGGCATCGATCAAGTCTTGCTGCCAGTCGCCGGCCACCTGCCAGCGAAGATCGCCCACGCGCAGTGAAATCGTCGAGGCCGCGACGCCGTCCGCGGGGCTCGATACATTGAGATCCGACTGAGGGTGACGCGAGGGGACCAAACCGGGCTCCTTGGAAAACACCAAGTCGGTGCGGCGGGATTCTCCCCGGCCACTGCCCGGCAAGACAAGATCACCTACCGTTTGGCATTCTCGGCTCGTGGCCGCTGCGCGGAGCCCTTGTCGGTCGCCGCCCACCGATTACACTTGAGCACGCTCGTCGGCTGGCCAGTGAGCACTTCGCAAGTGGCGTGCTGGTCAGCGTTTAGCGTCGAACAGCAGGGCTTCGCTTGCGTGGCGCGCTGCCCGGGGCATTCGGTGCAAGCGCGCGGAAGAAATCCACCAGGAGTATTGATTACCGATGGCCAAACAATCCGGTTCCTATCGTTTTAGTTTTGGACCCTGGAACATTTCCCAGGGCGCGGACCCTTTTGGCCCGGTGGTTCGCAAGGAAGTTGCCTTTGCCAAAAAGGTCCGCGAGTATCGGCGGTTGGGTTTTGAGTACATTCAGTTGCACGACGACGACGTGGTGCCCGCCGACTGGGATACCACCCAAACCGCACGGGGTGTGGCCAAAGTCAAGCAGCTTTTCGACGATGAAGGGGTCAAACCAGAGTTCGTCGCGCCCCGACTCTGGGAAGATGCCCGCACGGTCGACGGCGCCTATACCGCCAACAGTGCCGCGGCCCGGCGTTATGCGCGTGACCGTTCGCGGCGCGCGGTCGATATTGCCAAGCAACTGGGAATCGACCTGATGGTGGTCTGGCCCGCCCGCGAGGGTACTTATATCCGCGAAGCCAAGGACGCCGCGCAGGCAGTGGGGCGCTTGGTCGAAGCCGTGAATGACATGCTGGCCCACGATGCCACGATTCGCGTTGTCGGAGAAATGAAACCCAATGAACCCATGGACCAGGCCTATTGCCCCACGGTGGGGCACTTCATGGGCTTGGCGTATCGCACGGCCGATCCTAGCCGGGTGGGCGTGCTGATCGAGAGCGCCCACAGCATTTTGGCGGGCCTCGACCCGGCCGACGACATGGCCTATGCCCTGTGGCATGGCAAGCTGTGGGGGGTCCATCTCAATGATCAGAACGGCTTGAAGTACGACCAGGACAAGACGTTTGGCTCGGTCGACCTGCGCCGCGCATTCAACCAGGTGTGGGTGCTGGATCGCGCTCGCTATTTCGACATCGGCGTGGTGGGGCTCGACGTCAAGGCGATGCGCACCACCAAGCAGGCCGATCAGACCCAGCACTTGTCCAACAGCTTGCGGATGTTCCAACGGGTGCTCGCCTTGGTGCGCAGTGTCGATGCCGAGCGGGTCGAGGCACTGCGCCAAGCGCGCGACTACGAAGCGCTGGAATTGTACATCCTGGAGCATTTGCTCGGCCGCTAGTGTCGCGGTGCGCACTCCGGCCGGCACGCGGTGCGCCGCCCTGCGGCGTGCTGCCGATCGATTTACTTACCAACCGCCGGTTGCTCCAGATTGGTTGTCGGGGGGCCGGTGCGATTTCCCGGAAAGCCTGTGATCCATGGCCACCGCCGATTCCGATTTCGAGGCGGCGATTGAACTCTTGCGGCCCGATTTTCGGCGCGGCGATTTCCGCGCGGTGCTGTTCGACTTCGATGGCACGTTGTCGCTGATTCGCCGCAACTGGCCCCAGGTCATGATTCCCATGATGGTGGACGTGCTGCTGGAAGCCGGCGCCACCGATCCACCCGCCTCGTTGACGGCCCAGGTCGAAGAGTTTGTGATGCGGCTCAACGGCCGCCAGACCATTTACCAGATGATTCAGCTTGCCGATGAAGTCCGTGCACGGGGGGGCACTCCGCGTGACCCGCTCGAATACAAGGCCCAGTATCACGATCTATTGTGGGCTCAGATTTCCGAGCGCGTCGGGGGTCTGGCTACCGGTGAGATCACACCCGAATCGCTTACCGTGCCTGGCTCGCACCAGTTGTTGACGGCGCTCCGAGACCGCGGTTTGCAACTTTACCTGGCGTCGGGCACCGATTTGAAATACGTGCGCGACGAGGCCCAGGCCTTGGGGGTCGCCGAGTTTTTTGGCCCCCACATTTACGGAGCGCTCGACGACTATCAAAACTTCTCGAAAAAAATGATCATCGACAAGATCATTCAAGATGCACACGTGGAAGGCTATCAACTGTTAGGGTTTGGCGATGGATTTGTGGAAATCGAGGAGGTACGCCACGCGGGTGGCGTGGCCGTGGGCGTGGCCAGCGACGAGGAACATCGCCGGGGTGTGAACCAATGGAAACGCCAGCGCTTGATCCGCGCCGGTGCCGACATCATCGTGGGTGACTACCGACAACAAGACCGGCTGTTCGAGTTACTGGGCATCTAGCAGCCCTGTGAAGCCAGGGTGTTCGCCAGCGCGGGGGTGCTTGCAGGAGCGGGGCAAGTCGCTAACACCCAACACTGCTATCGGCAGGAAGTGTTTCCAGGGAGGATGGGGGCCATGATTTCGGCCGCGCGACTCGACCAACTGCTCGCGGAGTTTCCACGCCTGCAAATTGGCTTGCTCGGCGATTTGTTTCTTGATCGCTATCTCGACATCGACCCCGAACTCAGTGAGTTGTCGATCGAGACCGGGCTCGAGGCCTATCAAGTCACCCGGGTGCGCAATAGCCCCGGCGCGCTCGGTACCGTGCTCAACAACCTGGCCTCGTTGGGCGTGGGGCGGCTGGTCCCCGTCACCGTGCTGGGCGACGATGGTCAGGCCTATGACCTGGGCCTGGAACTGGCCCGATTGCCGGTCGACGCGCGGGCCGTGCTGCGAGATGCCTCGCGACAGACGCCCACCTACACGAAGCCCATGCGCCGTGCCGCCGATGGTAGCTGGCAGGAATTGAATCGGTTGGATCTGCGCAATCGCGCGCCGCTCTCACTCTCGACCCAACATCGTCTGCTGGCAGCGCTCGACGAGGTGTTCGCCACCTGCGACGGGTTGATCGTGCTCGACCAGGTAAACGAAGAGAATTGGGGGGTGGTTAACGCGGCCGTTCGCGAGCACCTGAGTGTGCTTGCCAGGAGATTTCCCCAGAAGTTGATTTTTATTGACAGCCGCCAGCATGTCGCCAAGTTTACTGTCGGTGTGTTGAAACCGAACCTCGACGAGTGCTTGCGCGCTCTGGGGCGCCCCGCCACAGACGACCCGTTGCTGGCCGAGGCCGCCGCCACCGAACTGAGCCGTGCGCGGGACCAGAAACTGTTCTGCACTTTGGGTTCTCGCGGCATCCTGGTGGTGCGCCCCGGCCAGGCTGCCTCGCTCGTGCCGGCCGTGCGAGTTGAAGGCCCGATCGACATTGTCGGAGCCGGCGATAGCGCCACGGCCGGAATCGTAGCGTCGCTCTTGGCCGGTGCCGACGAAACGACCGCGGCCATCCTCGGCAATCTAGCGGCCTCGATCACGATCCAACAGCTAGGCACCACAGGCACCGCTTCCCCCGGTCAATTGCGCGATCGCCGGCTGCTGGCCGAACAGCAGTTGCATTGAATCTGACAACCAGCGCAGCGAGAAACCGCGGCAGATAGGACGCGCCAGCCGCCGGCGCTCGCGGTATCTCCTACCTTGATCATTGTCATTGGGCCGACCGAGACCAGTCGGCCAGCCGAGGTCCGCTGCTCCGCCGGCGCGCTGGCTCTTTCCCGCACAGCGATTTCGACCGCCCGTGCGACTGGTTATGCTGGACCATGGTCGCTAGGCGGCCAGCAGAAGGCGATCTGCCGCGGTCGAGGAACCAGGTTTCAGCCTCTGCCTGTGGTGTGCCGGGTGTGGCCGTACCCGCGCCGCGGCTGGTCAACTAGTCAAGTTCAAGTAGCTGATGGGCCATCGCTGATATGAATCACTGGCAAGGCCTTGCGATTTTCGTTAACCACCGCCCCGGCGGGTCGCGGTGGCGCCTGGCACTGTTGTTCGTCGCGGCGGCCAAGGCACTCTCCGGTGTCTCGGCCGACGAGGTACAATTTGGGCGAGACATTCGCCCCATTTTGGCCGGGCACTGTCTCAAGTGCCATGGCCCGGATGAACCAGCGCGCGAAGCCGGCTTGCGGCTCGACCAGCGCGAACCGGCCACCGCGGAATTGGAATCGGGCCATTTCGCCATTGTGCCGGGCGACCCGGGCGCCAGCGAATTGGTCGCACGGATCACCAGTCTCCAGGCCGATCAGCGGATGCCTCCGGAAGCGGCAAATAGGCCGCTCAGCGAGAATGAAACGGCCCTGCTGGTGCGCTGGATCGCTGAAGGTGCTCGCTACGAAACCCATTGGTCGTTTTCACCGCCGGTGGCACCGCCAGCGCCCCCGGTGGCGCGCGAGGACTGGCCGCGATCCCCGGTCGATCGTTTCGTGCTGGCCCGGCTAGAGCAAGCGGGTCTGAGTCCTTCGCCCGAGGCAGATCGCGCGACACTGGTTCGGCGGCTGTCCCTGGATCTGATCGGGTTGCCTCCCACGCCCGCGGAGATCGATGCCTTTGTGAACGATCCGGCGCCGACGGCCTACGAAGCGTTGGTCGATCGACTGATTTCGTCGCCGCACTATGGCGAGCGCTGGGCTCGGCGCTGGCTCGACCTTGCCCGGTATGCCGATACCAACGGATACGAAAAAGATCGGCAGCGTTCGATCTGGCCCTTTCGCGATTGGGTAATTCACGCGCTGAATGCCGACCTTCCGTTCGATCAGTTCACCATCGAACAGTTGGCCGGCGACATGTTGCCCGACGCTACCACTGCCCAACGCGTGGCGACCGGTTTTCATCGCAACACGATGCTGAACGAAGAGGGGGGCATCGACCCGCTGGAATTTCGCTTCCACGCGATGGTCGACCGTGTCAATACGACTGGCACCGTGTGGCTGGGGCTGACGATTGGTTGTGCGCAGTGCCATACGCACAAATACGATCCGATTCCACAATCGGACTACTATCGTTTGATGGCGCTATTGAACAATGCCGACGAGCCGGAAATGGATGTTCCCGACCCGACATTGGCTGCACAGCGAGCGCGTGTCGAGGCCGAGATCGCCGCGCGCCAGAGCACCCTGGCCCAGCACTATCCACCGGCAGGCGAGTTCCGTTGGCACGATGCGGTACCGATCCGTTTCACGGCGGCGTCAGGTGCTGCGCACGAAGTACTGGAAGACCATTCCGTGCGCATCGGCGGTACCACGGCCGAGCGCGATACCTACACCTTGGTGGTCGATGTGCCGGCCGCGAACATCGCGGCGATCCAA
>CAYSXM010000153.1:0-8246 GCA_964434905.1 uncultured Pirellulales bacterium
GATCCGGCCCGCCGGGTCGTGCGTGTAGTCGAACAGCGACAGGAGCTTGTTCGTGGCGCCGTTTGTGCAGGCAAAGTCTTGCTATCCGGTTGCTTGTTGCGGGGCGTGGGTCGTAGAATCAGCCGGTTGGTATCTGGGATGTGCTCACGGTTGGGTGGCCCTAGGTCGACGCCCGAAACCGTACAGGGAGGTGAGACAATGGCAGACGCCTTGCACCGCGTGCCGCCGGACTGGCGCGAATGGTTGCCTTGGCTGTTACTGCTGCAAACGCTGAAACTAGCCAAGGAACTGCCCAAATTGTTATTGGGCGGACTGGGGCTATTGGCAACCGCAGCCGGTTGGCAGTTGTTGGGTGCTGTTTTCGGCGGCAGCCGGGACGTGACATCGGTCATGGAACGGTTCTGCACCTGGCCTTGGCAAGACAACCCGGTAGGCGTTTCCAGCGGAGTCGCCGCGAGTGGGACTTTGTGGGTGCGCGAGGCTACCGGATTTGGCCAGGCGGGCAGCCCCGCGGAATTGTCTTGGTTGGCGCGCAACCCGCTGGTGGAAAGCTGGGAGTTGTTTTGCCGTCCGGTGCGCGGATTGTTCGCCGGAGGCGTCAGCGTGACGGAGTGCGCGTTCTTGTTGCTTTGCACGGCGTGGGCCGCGGCGGTGTGGGCGATTTTTGGCGGGGCCATTTCTCGGATCGCGGCCGTGCAATTGGCGCGGCAAGAACGGGTGAGCCTGCGCGAGGCAGTGTCCTATGCCAGGGGGCGCTGGTCGCAATATTTCTGGGCTCCTCTGATGCCGTTGACGGTGGTGTTTGGGCTAGCGGCCTTGATGTCGAGCGCCAGTTGGTTGTTGCGATTCGACCTGGGCCTGTTGGCCGCCGCGCTGGCTTGGCCGTTGTGGCTGGGGGCCGGCATGGCCATGGCGGTGGTGGGCCTGGGCCTGATTTTCGGCTGGCCGCTGATGACACCGACCATAAGCAGCGAGGGTACCGACAGCTTCGATGCCGTGAGCCGGTCGTTCGCCTATGTTTATCAAAGGCCGTTGCACTACCTGGGCTATGCCGTGGTGGCAATGGTTCACGGAGTTTTCGGTTGGTTGTTGGTTAGCGCCATGGCTGCGGCGGCCGTGTATCTGGCCTGGTGGGGAGCCAGTTTCGCCGGAGGCGCGGAGCGCACTGCGCAAATTGCCAGCGCCATTCCACATCAGGCCGTGATGATTGCCTGGGCCGCGCCGAGCGATCTGGCCGGTGGACAGCCGGCAGGTGCAGAACCGGCAAGCGCAGGCGGCGCCGGCCTTGCCACGGGCGACGCGGTTCCCAAGGAAACTGGACAGCGGTCGGCGCTTTCGGCAACCGCGCGGTGGGGTGTCGCGGTGCTGACTTTCTGGCTGACGGTGGTGAAATTGCTGGCTCTGGGCTTTGGACCGAGCTATTTTTGGACCTCGATGACTGCCACCTACCTGTTGCTGCGCCGCGACACCGATCAGGCGGAATTGGACGAGGTGTGGATGCCGGCCTCTTCGGCGGCGACGGCACTGCCCAAGCTGGCCGTCGACGCGGCCGGTGTCCCGGTGGTCGCGGGTGAAGATTCAGAACGGTTCACGCAAACCGATCTGCTGGTTACGGAAACAGTACGCACCGGCGACTTGGCCCCCAGTGCCGTCCCCGGTGCGGGTGCGATCGCGGACCGACCGGCCCCACCGCGGACTGCCGCCGATGCGGAGTTCGATTTGACCGAAAGCCGCGCCGAATACGACGGCGGCTAGCCGTCCATTGACAAACGCCATCGTGGCATTTTTTCAACGGACTGTGGCGTGTTCGGCGGTCGTGCGGCGTCACCCAAATTCTCGGGTTTGATGCAATACTAGTTTGTGGGCGCCGCTGGAGCGCACGCCGCTGCCGCGCTATCAGCCTCGTTGCGAAACAGTTGTGACAACTGGGCGAGGAACTGCCCTCGAGCTAACACCCGATCGCAGCCTGCCCTGGCGGCAGTGGCCAATCGATCGGCGTGCACGTGAGGACCAAACGCCACGATGGCGCAGGGCGCCATGGACGTGCGCAGCCAGGGGACCAGCTCGCTGGAATCGAGCCGGGGCGTATCGAGGTCGAGCAGCACCAGCGCCCCGAGTTCCTGTGTGGCGCTGGCCCGCAGTGCTTCCACGTCGAGCAGCAAGACTGCTTTCCAACCTGCCGCCTGGGCAGCGCCGGCTATTTGCGAGGAAATCAGCAGATTGTTGGTCAGCACCAGCGCCGTGGGGGGCGTGGTGTTAGATGGCGCCTGGTCCACGCTGGTCATCGCTAATTTGAATGGTTTCGTCGGCGGGCAACACAAAAATCTTACCATCGCCGATGGTGCCCTCGGGGCCGGTGCGCGCCACGCTGACAATGGTTTCCACGGTGCGCTCGACGAAGTCGTCGTTGACGATGATTTCCAGCGCGACCTTACGCAAGAGCGTGGTTTGGTATTCGTGACCGCGATACATTTCGGTGCGGCCACGCTGCCGGCCATAGCCCTGGGCATCGCAGACCGTCATGCGGGTTACGCCAACCTTGTCGAGCGCTTCGCGCACGGCGCTGAGTTTCGTGGGTTGGATCAGAGCCAACAACAGTTTCACGGGATCGACTTTTTAAGGGGGGCTGTCGCCGCCGGGGACCGGCGCGGTTCACACGACCTAGTCGCTGGTAAGTAACATAGGGCGCGGGGTACAGGGCTGCAAAGTCCCTGGTAAACGCCCTCGATCGCCGAGGCCCCGCCGGTAGCCGAGGCAGCAAAACTGCGTTGCCTTGCCCGGCCTGTGCGTCGCTGCGGGGAATCGGCAGGGATCGGCCATCGACGGGGTCAATAATTAATGCGGCTTTGCCTGTCGCCCGATGTGCATCCCAGGCGGGGCTCTGGGTTCGAGTTTTCCAGCGTGCGGCGCCCGTTTGCCCCCCCCACCGAAATGGGTAGGTGTACGATTTTCGGTCGGCTGCCTGGCAGCAGGTGGCCAGAGAGCGTCATGCCACACGAAGTTCAAGTCGAGCAGGTGCTGTCGGAATACCCGGCGGACTGTCAGCCGTCGCGTTCGGAATATTTGGCAGGAGCGGGGGGGTTTAGCGGAGCATTGTTGTGGCGGTTGGAAACTCCTAGTGGACCGTTGTGCTTCCGGCGTTGGCCACGCGAGCACCCCACCCAAGACCGTCTCGAATTCATCCAAGCGGTGTTATGGCACGTCAATCAACAAGGATTCTGCCTGACTCCGGTGCCTCGTGAAACGACCTCTCATGCGGGCTATGTAGCATGCGACGGCCATTTGTGGGAGTTAGCGCCGTGGATGCCTGGCCAGGCGGACTACCACGAGCATCCTTCGCCAGTCCGGCTAGCGGCGGCAATGCGTGCGTTGGCAGAGTTTCACCTGGCGGCGTCGACTTTTCCGTTGCCGCATGCACAGCCGGCGCAGGCGCCTGGCATTCTTGAGCGGCGCGACCTGGTTCGTCAGCTAGTAACGAGTGGGCTCGACCGGCTGGTGGCGGCGATCCGACCATCGGCCCATCCGGAACTGACACCGCGTGTGGATCGGTTGTTGCAGTTGGCGCGATATGTCCTGCCCACGGTGCAGCGGCAACTAGAGACCGCCACCGCGCGCATGGCCTGGGTACTGCCCTGCTTGCGCGACGTGTGGCACGACCATGTGTTGTATTCCGGCGAGCGGGTGTCGGGCATGGTCGATTTTGGAGCACTGCGCGCGGACTGCGCATCGGGCGACATCGCGCGGCTGTTGGCCAGCCTGGTTGACGATGACCCAGCCGGCTGGCAGTCGGGCATGGCCGCGTATCGCGAGGTGCGAGAACTGTTGCCGGCCGAAGAGTTACTGGTGGGCGTATACGACCGTAGCAGCGTGCTGTTGTCTGGTCTGCAATGGCTCGAGTGGATTTATGTGGCCGAGCGGCGCTTCGCCAATTGGCCGGCAGTGCTGGTGCGGATCGACACCCAGGTGCGCCGGCTGGAGCATCTGGCGGCCGTGGTGCCGGTTCCACCAGGCGTAGCGCGGCTTTAGCTGCTAGCGGTGGCGGCAGTGCCGGCGGAGTGGAGTCGCCGTGGTGACGACGCGGCAGCCGGTAGTATGTTTCAAGCGGCTGCTAAAATCGCATTTCCAGGGCGGAGCGGTCTTGCGAGTCGATGGTGGCGGCAATGGCGTCGTTTTCCGCCAGAATGCTCGACATGAAGAATTTGGCGGTCTGGACCTTGTTGTCGTAAAACTGGGCATCGCCGCCGCCGTCGCAAAGAGCCGCACGCTCGTCGTCGGTTTTGGCTCCCTGTGCGTTGCACAGCCGTGCCAGCGCCGCATCGGCGGTAACGGCCTGTTCCAACAACAACCAGCCGACGACCACGTTGGTCAGCATGCGCAAATAGGGCGAGGCACACAACAGCGGGAAGTCCAGGTCGCCGGAACCTTGCGCCATGCCAAAGGTCATGGTCACCAGTTCTAGTTTTTGCTTTCGATCCACCAGTTGTTGCACCGCGGCGGCCAGCCGCGAATGGCTGGCATATGTTTCCAGGGTGGCGCCTATATCGCTCATAAGCTGCATGAAATACAGCCCGCCCTTGCGTGCCACCTTGCGCGCCAAAAGATCGATGGCTTGGATACCGTTGGCACCCTCGTAGATCGAGGCGATTTTCACATCGCGCAGGTGCTGTTCGACAGGGTAGTCCTTGAGATAGCCGTGGCCGCCCATCGTTTGCAAGGCCAGTTCGGTAACCTCGAACCCGGTATCGCTGCACCACGATTTGCAGAGCGGAGTGAGGATTTCGATGCGACCTGTGAGTTTCTCTCGATTCGATTCGTCCGGCGATTTACTGACCACGTCGAGGCAATAGGCGGTGTGCAACAACAGCGCCCGTCCACCTTCGACAAAGGCCTTCATCGAGGCCAGCATGCGTCTGATGTCGGGATGTCGAATGATGGGCACGCTGGGGGCCTCGGGGTCGCGAAAGTTGCGAATATCGGGGCCCTGTAGTCTCGTGCGTGCATAGGCCAGGGCCGTTTGATAGGCGGCCGACCCGGTGGCCACGCCTTGCAGACCGACGCCGACGCGCGCCGAGTTCATCATGTGGAACATCAGTTCCATGCCTTGCTGTTCGGCACCGACCAGGTAGCCTTCGCAGGCATCGTTTTCACCAAATGCCAAGGCACAGGTGGGCGAGCCGTGGATGCCCAATTTGTGTTCAATACCGACGCACTGCACGTCGTTAGACGGACCGGGCTGCCCCTCGACCGATAGTCGAAACTTGGGTACGAGAAACAGACTCAGCCCCTTGGTGCCAGCCGGGGCTCCTTCGACACGGGCCAGCACCAGATGGACCACGTTGTCCACCAGGTCGTGGTCGCCACCCGAGATGAAGATTTTCTGGCCTTTGAGGAAATAACGGCCATCGCGGCGCGTGGCTTTGGTTAGCAACGATCCGACCGCCGTGCCGGCGTGCGGTTCGGTGAGGCACATGGTGCCTTGCCAGCGACCGTCGACCATCGACGGAACGTAGCGCTGTTTCATTTCGGGCGTGCCGAACTCGATGAGCAAATCGGTGGCGGCCCTGGTCAGGCCCCCCAGCATGCACAGCGAGGGGTTGGCACCCACGAAGGCTTCGCCCAGTGCGGCGCCCACGACAAAGGGCATGCCTTGCCCACCGTGCGCCGGAGGGGTACACATGGTCATCCAGCGTGCCTCGCACTGTTTGCGATAGGCATCGCGAAACGAAGGTGGCACAAAGACCTGGCCGTTCTCGAAACGACACCCTTCGCGATCGCCCGACTCGTTGCACGCCGCCAGGACCTGTTGCGCGAACTTGACCCCTTCAGCCAGAATGACTTCGAGTTCGCCTTTCTCGAAGTCGCGATAGGCTTCGTAAGCGAGCAACTTCGCGATGTCCAATTGTTCGAACAACACAAACTGCACATCGCGAAGGTCAAACACGAATTCCGACATGAGGGGGGTCTCGACAGAGGTCAGGCGCGACAGGAAAAATCGGGGAGGCGACGCCGAACATAAACACGACTCGCTATTCTACTTTATCTACCGACCGACCCGAGCGCCTAGACGGTCGGAGACGTTCTGGCACGAGATCGTTCGTGGCGCTAAGCGTTTACCGGAAGCTTGTCGCAAGTTGGGGCCCCTGTGGATTGCCCGCATCGCGAGTGGTTGCCGCCCTTAGTTCGAACCTGCCGTCCCGGGGCTGTTGTGGAGTGAGGAAGATGTCCTACGAAGTTGAAATGAAGTTTCTCGTAGCAGACGCTGGCGAGTTGCGGGTTCGGCTAGCAGCCCACGGCGCCCGATTTGGCGACGCCGTGCGGCAGGTCGATCGCTACTTTCGACATCCGGCGCGCGACTTTGCTTGCACCGACGAAGCGCTGCGAATTCGACAATTTGGGTCTCAAAACGTGTTGACCTACAAGGGTCCGAAGCTCGATCGCGACACCAAAACGCGGCGCGAAATCGAGCTCGACATCGCCCCGCTGGAAGCGGGAGCCGCGGCCTGGCACGAACTGCTACTGGCCTTGGGTTTTTCGCCAGTGGCCGAGGTGTGCAAATGGCGCCTACCGGGCCAGATCGCCTGGCAGGGGGCCGAGGTGCAACTGGCTCTGGACGAGGTGGCGGGCGTAGGCAGCTTTATCGAGTTGGAACTGTTAGCCGAACAAGACGACCTGGCGGCCACACAAGCGCGGGTGCGCAGCTTGGCCCAAGCGTTGGGTCTATTGACGATGGAAACACGAAGCTATCTGGAGATGCTTTTGGCAGCGCGTGCTGCCTCTTCGGTGGGCTCCTAGCCCGAGGTGTTCCGGCGCCTTCTGCGGCAGAGCCGAGCACGTGGCGTCTGCCGCGTCAAGCCGCTATCGCCCTTGGCTCAAGTATTCACCAATACGCCGCGCGGGGCGATCACGTTTCTTGCTGCCAGCCGCTACACCTTCGGCTTTTCGCCTTGACGTTCATGAATCGCCCGGGCCTAGCGCGGCGCCAGCAGATGTGCATCGATGCGGTGCAACACCGTGAAGGATGCCAGACCCTGACCGGCCAGTAGTCCAGCCACGTCGCGGTCGAAGGCCGCTACTTGTTCGTCGTCGAGCGTGGCCGCCACGCCACGGCAGGCACGCAGTCGCCCCCGCCAACTTTCGGCGGTGAAGGATAGCGGCGCATCGTAGACAAAATGTGCTACGCAGTCCCACGCGTCGTCTAGCCAGCGCGGTACGGCGGGAACCTGGCCGTTCCAATGGGCGCCGGTCCAGTGGGGATTGTGCCGAAGAACCACCTGCTCGCTAGCGCGGGCCAGTGCATCCCATTCCGGGAGCCAGCACAAATGGCATGTGAGCAATCGCCCCCCTGGCGCCAACAATCGCAGCACTTCGGGCACGGTCTGTTGCTTGTCGAAGTAGAGCCAGGCTTGGCTGGCTGAAACAAGATCGAAGCGACGCGATGGCAAGCCTGTGGACTCGGCAGGGGCAAGGTGCCAGTCGACCCGCAGTCCAGCCGCCAGGGCGCGCGCGGCGGCGACCGCCAACTGCCCTGGCGCAATGTCGATGCCCGTTACTCGGGCGCCGGCGCTGGCGAATTCGAGCGCCAAGGCCCCCACACCGGTTCCCAGGTCAAGTACGGTTTGGCCGGGCAAGCCCACGCCTAGTCGGCGTAGATGTTGGAAAAAACTAGCTGGGTAGCCAGGCCGATGGCGTGCATAGTCTGTCGAAGTGCGGCTCCAGTCGGCCCCTTGGCCGCCGTCGACGCGTAGCCGGTCGAGAGGGTGCGATTCATGCATCGGGTTTCCATCAGTTGGGGCCGAGCCGCCAGCTCGGCGAGTCGCCCGTGGCCTGCCGTCTGATTCTACCCGCGCCGCGCCGCGCCGGCGCCAATACCGGATCGACTTGGCGGGGCATTTTGCCTAGAATTCCGCGCTTTCACACTACACGATTTTCTCGTGCCTGAGGGAGCGACTGACCATGGAACGAACGCTGATCCTGCTCAAACCCGATTGCGTGCAACGCCGGCTGGTGGGCCGGATTCTGACGCGGTTTGAAGACAAGGGCCTGAACCTGGTGGCGATGAAGCTGATTCGCATTTCGCCAGACCTGGCCAAGCAACATTATGCCGAGCATGTGCAAAAAGGGTGGTATCCGACGCTCGAAGGCTTTATCACCGGTGGGCCGGTGGTGGCGGCGATTGTGGAAGGGCTGGAAGTGATTCGCGTGGTACGCGAGATGCTGGGCCAGACCAGCGGCCTCAAGGCGGCGCC
>CAYSXM010000154.1:0-8213 GCA_964434905.1 uncultured Pirellulales bacterium
CCGACCAAGGCCGCTTCAAAGGCCGCTGCGTCAGGGGGTGCAACCTCGCACAGAAAGCGCGTGTTCGATTCACTGTACAGCAGCGGCACGGTCATCTGCTCTCGCGATAGCCCGGTCAACGCCTGGGGTATCGAAGCCAGTGCCATGTCGGCACCCCAGCCGCCCGCGAGCGCCATTTCCGCGGCCGCAACAACCAGCCCTCCTTCGCTCAGGTCGTGGCAGGCCTGCACCCAGCCCCCGGCCATCGCCTGGTGCAGCGCGCGAAACAAGGTGCTCGCGGCGGGGCCGTCGACCGTCGGCACCTGTCCCCCCGAGCAGCCATGGACCAGCGCCCAATGCGATCCGCCGCGATGGTCGCCGGTTTGTCCCACCACATAAAGCCGATTACCTGGCGTTTTCAGATCCATTGAGACGGCCCGTTCCACGTCGTCGATCTGTCCCAGGGCGCTGATCAACAGCGATGGGGGAATGGCGATGGTTCGCGTCTGGCCGTCGGGTCCAACGTGCGAAAACTCGTTGTTCAGGCTGTCCTTACCGCTGATAAAAGGCGTTTCCAACTCGAGTGCCAGGTCGTGGCAGCCCAGCGCTGCGCGCACCAGCGAGCCCAACGTTTCTGGACGATCGGTGCGGCCCCAACAGAAGTTGTCGAGCACGGCAATCCGCCGTGGGTCGGCTCCCACGGCCACGCAATTGCGAACCGCTTCGTCGAGCGCGCTAGCCGCCATGTGATAGGTATCGAGTTCGCCATAGCGGGGGTTCATGCCGTTGGCTACGACCAGGCCGCGTCGCGACTCAAGAACCGGTCGCACAACCGCGGCGTCGCCAGGTCCGTCCAGGTCGCGCCCCACCAGTGGTTTGAGCACGCTTCCGGCCTGCACTTCGTGGTCGTATTGACGAATCACCCATTCCTTACTGGCCACGTTCAGCGACCCCAGCAGCGCCAACAACGTTGCGTTATGGTCTTCGCCGTGAATCTCTGGCAAGGTCCGGCATGCGGGGGGCGCATAGACTGCATCGCGCACTACCGGCGGCCGGCCGTCGTGCAGAAACGTCATAGCCAGGTCGGCTACCTGATGCCCTTCGTAGAGCAACTGCAATCTGCCGCTGGGCACGAATCGACCCAGCACGGTGGCTTCTACCCCTTCGCTTGCGCAAAGGCGCTCGAACTCGGACCAGTGTTCCGGAGGCACCGCCAGCACCATCCGCTCCTGGGCTTCGGAAATCCACATTTCGGTATAAGACAGCCCCGCGTATTTCAGCGGAATTTTTTCCAGCCAGACTTCGGCGCCCAGGTGCTCGCCCATTTCGCCCACTGCACTGGAAAACCCGCCGGCGCCACAATCGGTCACGGCGTGAAACAGTCCCCGATCGCGCGCCGCCAGTAAGACGTCGACCACCATTTTTTCGGTGATCGCGTTGCCAATTTGTACCGCACCGCCCGACAAAGTCTCGCTGTCGGAAGTCAACTCGATCGAGCTGAACGTCGCCCCGTGAATTCCATCGCGGCCGGTGCGCCCGCCGACGGCCACCACCAGGTCGCCCGCCTGCGTATGCTTGTGTGACAAGTGGCGCGGCAACAGACCCACGTTGCCACAAAACACCAGAGGATTGCCCAGGTACCGAGGGTCGAAAAACAGCGCGCCATTGACGGTGGGAATACCCATCCGGTTGCCGTAGTCACGCACTCCCGATACCACGCCGCGAAGCACCCGCCGTGGATGCAGAACCCCCGGGGGCAACTGGTCGGCGGGTAGGTCGGGTGGGGCGAAACAGAATACGTCGGTATTGCACACCGGTTTGGCCCCCAGTCCGGTGCCTAGCGAATCGCGAATCACCCCGCCCAGTCCGGTGTTGGCCCCGCCATATGGCTCCAAGGCCGAAGGATGGTTGTGAGTTTCCACCTTGAAGGCCACATTCCAGGTGTCGTCGAAGCGCACAATACCAGCGTTGTCTTCGAACACGCTTACGCACCAATCGTCGGCACCGGCTCGTCGGCGCAGTTCCACCGTGGCGGCGAAGATCGTCTCCTTCAGCATGTTGTCGAACACCCGCTCGCCGTTTTCGTCGCGATACCGGATCCGCCCCTTGAGCGTTTTATGGCTGCAATGTTCGCTCCAAGTCTGGGCGATGGTTTCCAACTCGATGTCGGTCGGCGCCCTGCCTAGTTCACGAAAATGCGCCTGGACGGTCCGCATTTCCTCCAGGCTCAGGCTCAATTGCCCCTGTCGGCTCAGTTCCACCAGGGCCGTCTCGCCCATCTCGGCCAGAGGTGCTTCGATCAAACGAAAGGTATACGGAGTGCCCGCTTCCAAATGGTCGAGATGCAAAGGTCCCCACAGCGTCTGTTCTACCGCGTCGTTGGCCAGCAGCTTGTCGCACAAACGTGTCAGCATCTCGTCGGAACAGTCGTCAGCGAACCAATACTTGCGTAGCGAGCTGACCGCCCTGGCAGGGGTGCCAAAATCGGCAATTGCCGACAGCGCGCTCTGGGCAACCGGATCCATTACCCCCGGCTTCCACAGCACGTGAACCAATCTGCAGAGCCCCGCGCGCGGCGCCGCCAGGATCGGGTCGCCTGCCGGTGCCACGAGATATTGCTCCACCACCCGGTCGCAAAACAGCTCGCCCGCTAAGCGCTCGACCGCAGGCCTCTCGAAATGGCCCTCGACCAAATAAGCCTGCGCGGTTGCCACCTGCAACTGCGCCGATAGCCCCAGGTCGGACGCCTCGGCGGCGATCCGCTTGGCCTCGCGGTCGGTCTGCCCAGGTGCCGGCACCACGTCGATCTCCCACAGCATGCTCAACTCCTTTTGCGGGGAGGTCGCCAGGCCAATCGGCGCAATTGCGCCGTGCTCAACCGCCGGCGCAACGTGGGGCCGTCGCCGGCCCGAATGGCCTTGGATAGGGCATCCAACTCCGTCTGATATTTGCCCAGGGCCGCCAGAACTTGCTCGCGATTGGACAAGAAAATTTGTTCCCACAGTGCGGGGTCTCCCCCGGCCACGCGCGTCGTGTCGCGCCAGCCACCCGCGGTCAATGTCAGCAAGTCGGGTGGGGTCACGGCCGCCAGGGCCGCCGCGACCACATGCGGCAAATGGCTCGTCAGGGCCAGCGCCCGATCGTGATCCTCGGGGCCCATCACGCTGGTGGCCGCTCCCATACGTCTCCACAACGCCGCCACGCGACGCACGTCGATAGGCCGCGTTTGGCTACTCGGTGTGAGCACCACTAGCCGGTCAACAAACAACTCCGAGTCCGCCTCGGATGGCCCACGCCGTTCGCTGCCTGCCAAGGGGTGACTCCCCACGAACCTCACGCTGCGTGGTAGCGTGCCGTCCAGCGCCGCCACAATCGCCCCCTTGGTGCTACCGGCATCTGTTACCAGCGCGCCGGCCGGGCAAGACTGGGCAACTTCGCGTACGTGCCGCACTACATCGGCTACCGAAGTACACACCACGATTAACTCGGCCTGCTCTACCCCGCGGGCCAGCGAGGTGGTCGTCTCCGTGGCGGCCCCCATGCGTCGGGCGATCCGCAAGCTGGCCGCACGCCGCCCAATTCCGACCACTCGCCTAGCGGCTTGGCGCGCCAAGAGGGCTCGCCCGATCGATCCTCCGATCAGGCCCACGCCCACGATCGCCACGGTGTCCCACGTACGCATGTCGGCCGAGAGTTTCAGGCAAGATCCCGCGTGGCCTAGCGGGGCAACCGCGCGGGCAGTTGGCCAGGCAAGGGACCAGGGGCTGGGGGAAAGGGGCGATTCTAACCCAAGGTACCCTCCACTGGGCAGGGGCGCCTGAAAGGTCTCGGGCCAGGGTACCCCACACGGGTATGCGGCACCCCCAGGCTCGCTGGCAGGGGCACTCTTGCGGTAACCTGAAGTAAACACACCCTGCCCCACGGTCCGCAGCGGCATCCCATCCTCGGAGCAAGGCGCTCGATGTTCTCCTCACGTGCTGGCCTGGCGGAACTGGCCACGTTTTGCCGTCGAATGGCCACGGCGCTCGAAGCGGGTCTCGACCTGCGAAAGGTGCTGGCCCGCGAAGCCCAGCGCGCGCAACCGCCGGCCTGGCGAAACCAAATGTCTCGCATCAACCAAGAAGTGGCCGCCGGCCGCACGTTTGGCGAAGCCATCAGCGGCGGGCAAGAGTTTTTTCCACCGCTCCTGCGCGACCTGGTGACCGTGGGCGAAGAAACCGGAAAAACCCCCGAGATTTTTCGCCACCTGGCCGAACATTTCGAACATCTGCTGTCGTTGCGCCGCATGTTCTTGGTGAGCCTGACCTGGCCCGCCATCCAACTGGTCGCCTCGATTTTGATTATTGGCGCCATGATCTGGTTGTTGGGGGTCATCGGATCGCAACCGGGTCGCGAACCGATCGACATTCTGGGTGGCGGCCTGGTCGGAACTCGAGGCCTGCTGAAATATTTCGCCTTCTGGGCGCTCTTGGGAGGGGGCCTGGCGACGGTCGTCGTGGCAGTCCGCCGTGGCCTTTGGCAAGCCCAAGCGCTCGAACGCCTGGTGCTGCGGCTGCCGGCTCTGGGAGGAAGCCTGCGAACCCTGGCGCTCGCCCGCCTGGCTTGGACCCTGAATCTGACCATGCAAACCGGCATGCCTTTGGCCCAGGCGCTTCGCCTGGCGCTGCGGAGCACACACCACCAGGTGTATACCAATCATCAACCGGGTATCTTGGCCGCTGTAGCGCGGGGCGACGATGTCTCCAGTGCACTGTCCGCGACCGGCGAATTCCCCCGTGATTTTCTCGACGTGCTCGAAGTCGGTGAACGCAGCGGCCGGGTCCCCGAGCAAATGGACCTGCTGGCGCGGCAGTATCAAGAGCGCGCCCAGCAATCGCTGACGGCTCTCACGATCGTCGCGGGGTTCGCGGTTTGGGCACTGGTCGCCCTCTTGATCATCGTGATGATTTTCCGCATTTTTTCTTTCTACGTGGGGACCATCACCGACGCGCTGCCGACCTGAGATTCGTTCGCGATCCAAGGTTCCTGGCACCGCCTTGCCTGCCGTGATACCTTTCCTACTTCCCGACAGCCCAGGAGACGCAAGCATGCCTTGGGAATTGAATCAACACTGGCAGACAGGCACCTCTGCTGGATCACTGCTGGCCCTGGCGTGTCTCGTGTGCGGAGCCTTGGGCATGGTCCGCGCGGCGGCCGCCGGCGATGCCCCAGGCGATTCCAGCACCGCCGACGCGCGCGCCACGGCCTTTATCGCGGCGCATGAAGCCAACGTGCGTCCCTTGGAGATCGAGGTCGGCCGCCGCTGGTGGTTGGCCAACACCAGTGGTCGCGACGAAGATTTCGCCCGCAAACAGGAAATCGAAACCCAGCTCGATCTGGCGCTGGCGGATCGAACCCGGTTCGCCGAACTGAAAGCAGTCCGCGCGGCGGGCGTGCGCGATCCGCTGCTGCACCGTGAAATCGACGTTCTGTACTTGCAATACCTGGCCAAGCAAGTCGAACCGGCCTTGCTCGAACAAATGATCGCCAAGGCCAACGCCGTGGAAAAAGCCTTCAATGTGTTCCGCGCCCGCGCGGGCGAAACCGAGCTGTCCGACAACGACGTTCGCAAGGTGCTCAAGGATTCGCTCGATTCGCCGCGTCGCCAGGCCGTGTGGGAGGCCAGCAAGGAAGTGGGGCGCCTGGTCGAAGCCGACCTTCGGGCCCTCGTCCGGTTGCGCAATCAAGCCGCTACCAGCCTCGGTTTTCGCGACTATCACGTGATGCAGCTCGAATTGAACGAGCAGGACCAGGCCCGGGTGCTGGCCCTGTTCGACGAACTGGACCAGTTGACGCGCGCCCCCTTCGAACGCGCCAAGGCGGAAATCGATCGGGCTCTGGCGGCCCGCTATGGGGTGCCGGTCGAGGCTTTGCGTCCGTGGCATTATCACGATCCGTTTTTTCAAGAACCGCCTACCGTCGGCGCCTACGATGTCGATGCACAGTTCGCGCAGGTCGATATTCTCGACCTTTGCCGGCGGTTCTACGCGGGAATTGGACTGCCGATCGAGGACGTGATCGCTCGCAGCGATCTCTACGAAAAACCGGGCAAGAGCCCCCATGCGTTCTGCATCGACATCGATCGCGCGGGCGACGTGCGGGTGCTGGCCAACGTGACCCCCAGCGAGCGCTGGATGCGTACCATGCTGCACGAGCTGGGGCACGCCGTGTATTCCAGCAAGAACATTCCGGCAACGCTCCCCTATGTAGTGCGCGGCGAAGCGCACATTCTCTGCACCGAGGGGGTAGCCATGATGTACGAGCGGTTTGCTCGTCGATCGTCTTGGCTGGCGGCCATGGGCGTGCGGGTGGCCGATCCCGCCGCGTTCGATCGCGCGGCGGTCGAACGCGAGCGTTGGGAGTTGCTGATCTTCTCGCGTTGGTGCCAGGTCATGCTGCGGTTCGAAAAAGGCTTGTACGAGAACCCCGAGCAAGATCTAAACGATCTGTGGTGGGATCTGGTCGAAAAATATCAAGGTCTGCACAGGCCCGAGGGGCGCGACGCGCCCGACTATGCCAGCAAGGTGCATGTCGTGAGCGCCCCGGCCTATTACCACAACTACATGTTGGGACAGCTCTTCGCTTCGCAAGTACACCACGCGCTGGTCCACGCGGTGCTGCCTGGCCAACAGCCAGCGAGCGCCAACTATGTCGATCGACCGGCCGCCGGCGAGTTCATGAAGCAGAAGGTCTTCGCCCCTGGCCGCACGCTCGATTGGAACGCGCTCACCAAGTTCGCCACCGGCGAAATGCTGAACGCGCGGGCCTTCGCCGCTGATTTGGCTGAATAAACTTCGCGCGGACCGGCGACCGGCGCACGCCTGGGAACCATCAATAGGCCTTGGCAAACACCGCGCGCCGGGCGCTGGGCCGCCCGCTAAACAAGCACTTGCCAGCTTCGATGGGTCCGTCGAGCGGCAGGCACCGAATCGTTACCTTGAGCTCGCCCAAAACGTCGCGTGCCGCGGACTCGTCGGCAAAATGGCACAGCGCGAATCCGCCGTGAATCTCTGGCTGGTCAGCCTGCGCGGGTGTGAAAAAGGCCCGGAACTCGTCCAACGAGTCGATCCGTCTGGTATTCGACTCGCGCAGCGCCAACGCCCGATCGTGCAACACCTGGTGTATTTCGTCGAGCAGGTCAGTGCACGTGGCTACGAACTGCGCTCGGGGCACGCCCGCCCGAGCCTGCGGCGGTTGATCGCGGCGCCCCAAAAACACTCCCTGTGCTTGCACGTCGCGGGGGCCGATTTCGGCTCGTAGTGGCACACCCCGTTTGATGTGATGCCACACTTTCTCGCCGCCTCGCAAATCGCGCTGGTCGACGATCACCCGCACGGGCTCGCCGCAATAAGCTTGTGCGGCGAGTTCTCGTTCAAGCGAGGCGCAGTATTCCAACACCAGGGCTCGTTCGTCCTCGTTGCGAAAAATTGGCAAGATCACAACATGCGCCGGGGCCAACCGCGGTGGCAGCACCAGGCCGTCGTCGTCGCTGTGCGACATGACCAGCGCTCCGACCAGGCGCGTCGATACACCCCAAGATGTGGTCCAAGCAAATTCTTCTCGCCCCTCCTGACTCAGGAACTTGATCTCTTGGGCTCTCGCGAAATTTTGACCCAGGAAATGCGACGTGCCAGCTTGCAACGCCTTGCGGTCTTGCATCATGGCTTCAATGCAATAGGTTTCGACCGCACCCGGAAACCGCTCCCCTGCCGTTTTGATGCCGCGTACCACCGGCAGCGCCAAGAATTCCTTGGCAAACGTGGCATACACATCGAGCATCCGCTCGGTCTCTTCCACCGCTTCGGTCTCGGTGGCGTGCGCGGTGTGGCCTTCCTGCCACAAAAACTCGGCGGTGCGCAGGAATAGCCGCGGCCGCAGTTCCCATCGCACAACGTTGGCCCATTGATTGATCAGAATCGGCAGGTCGCGATACGACTGCACCCACTTCGCGTAGCTGGCGCCAATGATCGTTTCGCTGGTGGGCCTGACTACCAACGGTTCGTCGAGTTTGCCGGTCGGCAGCAACCGCCCGTCTGGCCCCGCTTCAAGGCGGTGGTGCGTTACCACCGCGCATTCCTTGGCGAACCCTTCGACGTGTTCGGCTTCCTTTTCCAGGTAACTCAACGGGATGAATAGCGGGAAATACGCGTTCTGGTGCCCGGTGGCCTTGAACATTCGATCGAGCACCCGCTGCA
>CAYSXM010000155.1:0-8141 GCA_964434905.1 uncultured Pirellulales bacterium
CCAGCTTCTCGAAGAGTTAGTGCGCACCGAACGCGAGGCCACGCCGGAAGATCGCCTGCTTTTGGCGCAATTGTGCGAGGCGGACAACAAATTTCCTCGCGCCCGCGATCTGTATCGAGAGGTTGTGGCCCGCCCCAACCCCCAACCCGATCACATCGCCGCCTTCATCGAGTTCTTGCTACGCAACAACCAGCCTCAAGACGCCAACCCCTGGCTAGCGCAGCTCGATGTGCTCGATCCCGACAACTTGCGAACGGTGGAACTACGCACACGCTGGCTCAAGCAATTGGGCCGCGGCGAAGAGGCCGAAGCCATGATTGAGGGCTTCGTCGCCCCGCGACTCGACCTGGCAGAAAACGCCCCCCAGCGGGCTGCCGCCTACTGGCGCGTCGCCGGCATCTTCGCCACGCTCGAAAATGTCGCCGCCGCCGAACGCTGGTTCCAGCGTGCCCTGGCCTTGGCACCCGATCGTTTCCAAGAACTCGCACAGTGGTATCTGACCCAACGCCGCTTCGTCGAGGCGGTGAATCTTTGCTTACACGTTGCCGGAAGCGACACCCGTTCCACTCCGGCCATCGTGTTGTGCGATGTGCTCGTCGCCGCAGGCGCCCCCTCCGACCAGGTTGACCGTTGCGAGGAGTATTTCGCTAGCCAGTTAACGCTCAACGCCAACGATGTGTCACTTCGTCTGGCGCTGGGCAACCTACGCAGCATGCAAGATCGAACCCCCGCGGCTGTCGAATTGTATCGCCAGGTACTGTCCACCGAGCCCGATAACGTGGCCGCTCAAAACAATCTGGCATTGCTGCTGTCAGGCCAGCAAGCAGGCCACGACGAAGCAACCCGGTTGATCAACCGGCTGGTCGAACGACTGGGCGATGAACCCGCGGTACGCGATACCCAAGGGGTGGTGCTGCTGCGCCACGGACAGGTCGACAAGGCACTCGAAGTACTGCACCCTTTGGCCACAGGTAGCAAATCCGCCGCGCCCTTCTACTTTCATCTGGCCCAGGCCTATCGGCTTCAAAGCGATCGTGAGACCGCTGCCCTCGACGAGGCCAAGTGGGCGCTTGGAAAAGCACTCGAAGGTGGGTTGCTCGAGCAACCGCTACTGCCCTTCGAACAGCAATGGCTGGCGGACCTGCAGGAATTGTTGGGCAAGTAGGTGCCCCCCGCCAAGTGGTTGCCCCGGCCAGCCCTGCGCCGGCCATCGCCACCTAGCGGCCGGTTGCAGAATGCAACGCCATGACTTCAGGGCGCAAGGAATTGTTCTTCCGATTCCGCATCCCTGCTCCGTGGTTGCATTCTCAATGTAGAAGCTTACAGAAGACTCCGCCGGAGCACCGCGGCCGGTGCCACCCTGGTGCTGCTGGTGGGGCAGATTGGGCGCGTCTTGCCAAAACGCATGTGCCTGACCTGGCTCTCTTCAGACAAATAGCCGCCACTGCCGGCGCCCCAGCGACAAGGCTCTACGGCGCGCCGACCAGTGTCTGCTCGGCGCTTCGACTCTCCGCCAGCGCAGTATCCAGCGACAAGGTGAGCGCCACCTGCCAGCGACCTGCTGCGTCGCCAGTGACGATCCAGTGGGGCAGGACTGCTACCGACTGGTGTACCAACTCGAAACCACCCTCGGATGTACTGACGGTTTCAATCGGAAAGGTCCACACACCGGTGGGCCGCGAGAATCGCAACCCCACGCCAATTCCCAACCATTGGTCGGCCAGGCCGATGCCATCGGCGTTGGTCAAGTCCAAACGAGTTCCCAGAGTGCCCAAGCGACGACGCTCGATGTCATAAAAATATCGGTCGTCGGCCCCCGCCGGCAAACCGGCGAAATTCCACTCCATCGCAAAATGCAATGGTCGCCCCGCCGGGAGACCTTCCAGCTCGTAGTGCACCTCGAGCGCCGAGCTGCCCGCCTCCATCGTCACGCTCTTGGTTATCCGCAGCGGACAACCCCAGGCGTTGCCATCTCGTGTCAGCACTGCCTGGCAGCGACTCGCGCCACGGCGCAAACGTGTTTCATACACCCCACCTAGGAAGTCACCGCGCTCCATCGCCTGACCCATGGCGACAGCCTCCGCGGCCACGTCGTGATCGAAAAAATGATCTTGCAGGCTCTTGCGCAAGTGTTGGTCGTATTGCAGGCGTTGATCCAATCCGGCCTGTTTGAATACCACCCGATCATGAATGCTCGAAACCGATTTCTCACTCCCAGCAGCCCCCGCTAGCACCTTGCGATGATACGCTTCGGGCCGCCGCGCCAGCGTGGCCAGCAGATTGTGGCAAATCGACCGCACGTCGAGTTCGTATAACTGGCCACCCTGCGCCGGCGAGAGCCAGGCGGCCATCCGATCATTTGCTAGTTGCACCTCGGGGCGACCATCCAGGTTGAAATCGCCCGAGACGACCTCCACCCACGGCTCGTGCCGCCCCTGGGCCTGATCCAACAGGTTGTCGGCCGCGATCAAGCTGCGATAGACCGCGTTGCGCAAATGCGGAAGATAAATCCCGCCAAACGCGCCGTGCCAATAGCTGCAGTTGCATTGCCCGCGATACAACTCGGTCCGCGCGCGTTCCACCAGTTCACTCGACTGCCCCGCCGCTTCGGCCGCTTCCAGCCGCTGGCTCACTTGCAGCATCCGTGTGTACATTTCGTCGGCTTCTGGATACTTCACCTTGAAGTTTCGCCAGAACCCCCCACGCACATAGCGCTTCAATTGCGACCATTGTGGCCAATCGGCACACGCGTGCGTCAGCGCCACGTATTCCTCTAACTGCTTGGCCGGCAATGCCCACTCGGTCATCTCGCGGTAGCTGGCATCGGGTAAATACACCTTGCCCAAGGGGGGCACCTGCTCCAAGGCATCGCTCGGTGTCGTCGTCTCCAGCCAGTCTCGATTCGCCGTCAACGCCTCGAAAAACCGCACCAACCATCCATCGGTGTATACGTGCCGGTGCGTGTCAGGCCAGGTGCCAAACTTCTCGCCATCGTCAGCGAACACGACCACCGCGTTCGGCCGCCGCTCGGCAATCGCACGCAAGTGATCGATCGTCGCCTCAGGGCTGCCAAACGGAATGGTGTACCGCAGCCGCTCGCTGCCGGGAAATACCCCCAGCAGTCGCCCGTCATCTTCCGTCAGGTAGTAACCATCGAGTTGTTCCTCGGTCAGGCCCGCGCCTTGAAAGTGGAAGTCGTCAAGAATCGTGTAACCAATGTTCGCCTGCGCTAGATCTCGCGCCAACGACTGCTCCCAAACTCGCTCCGGCATCCACATGCCGCGCACGCGCGCGCCCAATCGCCGTTCCAGCCATTGGCTATAGCCACGAATCTGCCCCACGCGATCTCGCGAAGGCAACATCGTCAGAATCGGCTCGTAAAACGCCCCGCCGATTACTTCCAGACGATCCGCCGCGACAAGCTCTGCCAAGCGATCGAGATACCCGCCGTCGTGCTTGTCTAACCATTCGGCCAGCGATCCACTCGTGTGCAACGCCCACCGCAGATGCGGGAAATTCGCAATCGTGTTCAGGAAAGGCCAATAACTTTCCTCCAACGCCTGCTGACAAACTCCATCGAAATTGCCCACCGGCTGGTGGTTGTGCAGCGCCAGAATCAATCGCAGTTTGTGCGGCATGGCTCGAAATCGTCTACCGTTGTCTGGGAAACACGTGGCTGCCGGAAAAAACTCCCGTGTTCGGGCAACCACGCACGAATCACTGTCATCTCATCGGCACAAACCACGGAGACTATCCAGTTTTACTGGACTACCCCATCCGCAAGGTTTGCCCAGGCCAAACCGACCCCTGGCGTTACCCATGACCGTCATCGCACCGAGCGACCAAGTCGTGCTCGCACATGGTCGCCCCTACCGCGGTCGGGGACATGCCAGGTCTGTCTGGCAGCTACAGGCAGTAGACCATCGCTCGTTACCATCGCTACCACCCTTGCGGAGCGCGCCGAACACGACGGCCCTGGTACTCGTGGTAACGGTAGCGCCGATCGTAGCGCACTCTGGCCGAAAACATACAACCCGCTACTCCGGTCGGCAATCACCCCTGCAAGCTCGACGCCCTGCACACGATCTTCCACCGGCGGATGGCCCGACTTCACCCACCGGCCGTTTGTCAGTCCACCAGGCTGCAAATGTTCGTCAACGGCCGGTTAGCTCGTTTCCATCAACTCCGTTAACAAGGCCCCCCGTTCGGCTGCGCTCAGCAAATAGTCGCCGGGCCGGAAGATGAATTCCCCCTGCGCCGTGGCGAGCGCCTGGTGCAGTTTGGCCTGAAAGGTCTCGCGATCACTGCTCAACAGCAGGCCCCTGGCAGCGGCCATCAGTTCTTCTTCGCGAACGATCAGCGCCGCAGGCATCAGCGCATCGGTCTCGCCGGGCCACGCTGTATCAACTAGCCACACGTCACGGTCGAGCGCTGCTTGCCCACGTAAACGTGCAAGTCGCACGCTCGTCAGTTCGCCGGCCTCCGTTTGGTCTTTCTGGTGCGCGGCCTGGTTGTCGAATTCATCAGCGCCGCAATTGTCTTTAGGGTGCGCTGATCCGGAAACCATCAGATCCAGCCGCAGCACCCGGCTCGCCGAAACCAACGGATCGGCTGCACTCCCCTCGGACGTGCCAGGCAAGTCGAGCCACAACCGCTCGCAGTCTCCCCGCAGCAACGCCAGGTCTGCCACCTGTCGTTCGAGTCCAGCCATTTGGTGGCGAACTTCCCGCTCGGAAGCACCCAAACTGGAAAGGCCAATGGGCACTGCGTCGCTGGCCGAGCGCCGAACACTGGGCGATGCGGGCTCCCCCCGCCACGCGCGAATCGCCCGAATTAGCTCATGGGGCCAATTCGATTCCGCGCTGGTCTCCCAGGCGGGCAAACACGCCACCTGTGCCCCAACCCAAGCCACGGGTTCGCCCCAAGCGGTACTGGCCAGAACTTCGCACGCGGTCGGTGCCGTTCCGGTCAGGGCCAACTCCGGCCTCCACAGATCGAGGCAGGCAGTCATTGCCAAGCCCCACGCGCTGCCGCTGACCACCGTGGGGCGTTCCGCTACGACACGCCCGCACTCCAGAGCGAGGTGCGCCAGGTCGGCGTGTACCATCGACAACAGTTCGTATGCCTGAAGCGGGCTGCCGGCGGGAAACCGTGGGTGATCAGGCCGCCATCGCACACGGCAGCGCGAACTAGGCAAATCCAATCGCACGACAAGGCCAGTGCCCTGCTGAATTAGCTGCCGCAGACGCGATACTAACGAGACCGCGTGGGCCCAACACTGTCGCTCGACGGTGACGCCGCGAAAACTGCGTACCGCACTGCCCACCGCCCGAGTCCACAGCGACTCGATGGCTGCAGGCGTCAGGCACACCACGTCGACCACAGGCCACTGGTCGGCCATTCGTGGGTCGAAGGCCACGACGTCGACGTCGACGTCACTGCACGCGATGCCGCATCCCAAATCGCCGATCTGCATGGCGCTGCTTTCAATCCCGGGGCCGATCAACTGGGCCAGGCAACCAGCCAGTTCGGTAGTACTGTGCCTGGGGTTACCCCGGATTATTCAGGAACTTCGTCGCATTGCCGTAAAACGCCTTAGCCCCACGTCAGTGACCTGGGCCCGAGCCCCCTGTAGTCGATTGGCCCCCAGGCGCCACTGGTTTTGCCAGTGCTTTG
Source organism: uncultured Pirellulales bacterium (assembly GCA_964434905.1). Lineage (GTDB taxonomy): Bacteria > Planctomycetota > Planctomycetia > Pirellulales > CAYNRE01 > CAYSXM01. The sequence goes on from CAYSXM010000155.1 coordinate 5,677, forward strand.
GAGCGTACTGGTGAGCACGTGAGTCAGGGCCGATTGCGGTTTGACGCGGCGGACACGACACGTTCGGTTTCGCGGCAGAAGCCTCATGAATAATTCGGGGTACCGCGCTTGCCGGTCGGCTCTCGCCTGGTAGGCCCCACGGCGCTAGCCAACCACCAGCGATCCCAATCACATGTGGCGCGTACTGTAGGAACCGTGGCCGATTGGGTCAATGCACACCCTTGGCGCCACCACGCCTGCTGGTCCAGCCGCGAGGGATGCGGCGGGCGACTCCCCAACGTCTGTTCTGGAGCAGAATGCTCGTCAATACGGCGGGTTATCATCGCCGGCGAGACTCGACGAAGTCGTCCCGCAATGAGCGAACTGCAAAATTCCCGCAAGGCAACCAGTGCTCTTCCGGCCATTTAGTGGGCCTGATTTCACCCGTGTGGACGGGCCGGGGGGAATCGTTCTGGTGCGCCACACCCGTTTGCTCAACCCAAGCCAAGGTCGAATACGCCCCGTTGTCTCGACACCCTACTATCGAGTCGGAATACCCAAAACACGCCCCCTCAAACGACACGGGAGGCGCCAACCAGGTATTGGCACCTCCCGCGCTTCAAGGCAGCATCACAAGCAGCAGCGATCGCGAACGAACTCTGTTATCTCGCCGAGCGAGACGCACGCCGGCGAGCGAAAAAGCCCAGCCCCACCAACCCCGTCGCGCCCAAGCACCAACTCGCGGGCTCGGGACAGGCTTTGAAATTCGAAATGTACACCGTGCTGTCGACCTGAGCGTCGGCCGTGTCGCCCAAGATGAATCGCAGCGTGTTTCCCGTGCTTCCCGGTACTACCGTTGCCTTGATGTGCAACGCGGCACTGCCATTCGACAGGATCACGCCATTCAATTCCGTGGTTTGCGGCGGTGCGTGCAATTCGGTGGCGCCGGGGTGATTTGCTGCAATTGCGTGACCATCGACGATGGCCACGTTCACGCCATTCAAGAACGCTCCAAAGGCGTCGTTATTGAAGGTGAACATCTTCAGCCACTCCTCGGTGCCGAACACAATGTCGAAGCAAATGTGCGAATCGTGTATTGGAGCATCGAAAGTCAACAACAACTCCGTCACGTCCATGTGCCCCAGCCCAGGGCCGGAGATCGGTTCCAACAGCGCATTCTGCGCGACCGTCGCCCCGACGTTGTACCGGAAACTCTTCATCATATCCGTGTTCGGACCGCTACCGTAATTACGCACGTCTCCGGTGGAAAATGCGATGCCGTCCGGAGTGGCATCAAACGGGCTGGGGGGCATCCCCGGCGTGACAAGATCATAGTCGTAGGTACCCGGAGCCTGCGCCGACAGTGTGTACGTGCCCACGCTGATGGCACCCATCTTCGAGCGGAAATCGAGCGACGCCGCCGTCACGGTGACGCCGCTTCCACCGCCGCCCGTCAAGGCCGCCACCAGGTCGGCCGTGTTGCTATTCCCGTTGACCACGATGCCGGCGTCGGCCGAGCATGTCGCCAGCAGCCCCCAAGCCGCGGCACACGCCAGCAATCTCGAACTCAGACCCGCTTTCAAACACCAACTTCTTCGCATGGGAGAACTCCCGAAAGACACCGCTGCTCTGTTGCCTTGTTTCGCTGACGTCGCCTGCGACAAATTCTGAAACCAAGCCCCCTCGGATCGACCATAGCGCGCAGGCCGCGTGGCCAACGCCAACCAGCCTCGCACTAGCCCAGACCAAGAGCTGAAATTGCATTGCCACCAGAAGTGGGGGGCAATGCGGCTCCCAGACCTGCCTAGCACCGTGGCACCGGGCGATCTGCCAGAAGCAACCCATGGGGGAGAACGGCGACCAACAGCCTCAGCCGCAGACGCCCAAGAAAGTACCCAGGGTGCCCCTCGGCGGGGCTTGCATTAGCGATTCCAGATTTGAACCGAAGACGAGATCTTTGCCTCTGCCACTTGGCCTGTTTTTCTGGCCCTTAGTGGCATAGCTCCATCGTTTCTTCGATTCGTAATTTAGTCAAGAACGGTTTGAATTTCCTGATAAGTAATCTAGGTAGACCACTGGTCAATCAATTGAAACCGAACCGGCCCCCCGCTTACCATATAGCATAACATATTTCAGAATAACCAGTTGCGTCACTGGACTGTCCAGAAAACCAGTGACCTATCCGCCCGGATGTGCTCTCGTCAACCGCCTCGAACTGCCACTTCAGCGGTCCGCAGCCGAACGGCCGGAACGCATCACTTCACCCCCGACGCCCGAAGGAACGGGCAACCGGCCGATCCGGTTGCCGTGCAAGCTGCCCAGGTACAGCATGCCCTGGTGTTCCTTGGCCGTGGTGATTTCGTGAATGTGTGCTCCCCCCGGATCGTGGCACGTAACCTGCACCAATCCGGCTTCATCGAACAGCGCCACCAGCCCATAGGGCGCCGGTTTCGGCCAACAAACCCGTGGCAGTTTCGCCAACTGCC
>CAYSXM010000156.1:0-8133 GCA_964434905.1 uncultured Pirellulales bacterium
GCTGTAGCCCGCGCGCATCAGCATCAGCACCACCGAGCAGGCGACGCCCCACTTGCGGTGGCAGGCGATGCCGGCCGCCTCGAACATGCCGTACAGCGTTTACGAGCAGTTCGTCGAGGCCTTCGTCGATCACACCCGGCGCTTGGTGATTGGCGATCCATTTGCCGAGGGGGTGCAAGTGGGGCCGATGATTTCGTCTGGCCAGCGTCAGAGTGTCGAGGCGTATATCGAGCTAGCGCGGCAGGCCGGGGGGCGTGTGCTGTGTGGCGGCGGTCGCCCCCAATCGCCGGGTTTCTACTTGGAACCCACCATTATCGATGGTCTACCAAGCGGCGCGCGGGTGTGCCAGGAAGAGATTTTTGGTCCCGTCGCGGTGGTGATTCCTTTTCGCGATGAACAGGAGGCCCTGACCCTGGCCAACGATACCCCCTTCGGATTGTCGGGTTCGATCTGGACGCGCGACATCGAACGCGCGCTGCGCGTGGCGCGGCGCGTGGACAGCGGGGTGCTCAGCGTGAATACCAACAGCAGCGTGTATCAAGAAGCGCCCTTTGGCGGTTTCAAGCGTAGCGGCTTTGGCCGCGATCTGGGCATGGAAGCCTTGCGGCTTTATACCGAAGTCAAGAACGTCTACATCAAGATCTCCGAGGCGCCCGGCGCATGAGCGAACAAGAACAAACGGCCTGGCTTCCCGCCTGGTTCAACGCCGACGAGATCGACACCGTGGTGGTGGCCTTTCCCGACGCTTATGGCCGGCTGCTAGGCAAGCGTTTCACCCGTTCGCACTTCGAACGCAGCGTGTTGAAGTCGGGCACGCATGCTTGCAACTATTTGCTGACGGTCGATGTGGAAATGAATCCGCTGCCGGGTTTTCGCCTGGCCAGTTGGGACCAGGGCTACGGCGATTTCCACCTGCGGCCGGATCTCACGACGCTACGGCGCACGCCCTGGCTGCCGGGTTCGGCGATCGTGCTGTGCGATGTGGAACGCGAGCACGGAGGACCAGTGGCCGAGGCGCCACGGCAGGTGCTGAAGCACCAGCTCGAACGGCTGGCGCAACGCGGATGGACCGCCTTTATGGGCTCGGAGTTGGAATTCTATCTGTACCACACCAGCTACGAGGCTGCCGCGGCGCAGCGCTATCAAGGGTTAGCGCCCTCGTCGCAGTATTTGATCGACTATCACCTGATGCAGCCCAGCCGAGACGAACGATTGCTGCGCCGGCTACGGAATGAAATGGACGAGGCGGGCATTCCCGTCGAGGGCAGCAAGGGCGAATGGGGTAAGGGCCAACACGAACTCAACCTGCTGTATGCCGAGGCGTTGGAGATGTCCGACCGCCATGCGTTGTACAAGCATGGCGCCAAGGAGATCGCCGCCCAGGAAGGCTGCGCCATGACGTTCATGGCCAAATGGGCCGCCGACGAAGCCGGCAGCAGTTGTCATGTACATACCAGTTTGTGGTCCACTGGGGGGCAGCACAGCCTGTTCTGGGATGGCGCCACCAAACAAGCCACGCCAACGTTCCGGCAGTTTTTGGGCGGTTTGCTAAAATATGGCCGTGAACTGGGCTATTTCTTCGCGCCCACGGTGAATTCCTACAAGCGCTATCAAAGTGCCAGTTGGGCGCCCACCACACTCGCCTGGGCCTACGATAATCGCACCACCGGCTTCCGCGTAATTGGCGAGGGCTCTTCGCTGCGCATCGAGAATCGCTCGCCGGGGGCCGACGTCAATCCTTACCTGACGTTCGCCGCCACGCTGGCGGCGGGGCTGCGTGGGATCGAAGAGGGGCTCGATTGTGGCGAACCATTTTCCGGCAACGCCTATATCGAGCCGTCGCTGCCGCGCCTGCCGGGCTCGCTGGAAGAAGCGGCCGAGCTACTGAATCAAAGCCAACTGGCCAAACAAGCCTTGGGGCCAGAGGTCGTCGAGTTCTATGTTCACACCGCGCGCAGCGAAGCCCAAGCCTATCGCGCGGCCGTGACCGATTGGGAACGCCAGCGCTACTTCGAACGGGGTTGATTGCACTCGGACCGACGTCGCATCGGCAGGCCGCCCCCGCCGCGTCTCCCAGTATTGCCGCGCGGGCGCGCGGCAGGCATTCCAAGGTCCGCCGGCTGGCAGTCTTGCGTTGGCCGCCCGGCCGAAGCACCAACGCACGCTGCGATTCGACACGCAGATGCACCACGCAAAGCCCCTGGGTTACCTGGAATCGCCCGTTGACCGTCGGTCCGCAAATTGTCCAAATTTTGTAACCGACAAATCGCCAGGAAGATACCAAGTCGACTCAATCGATAGGGTCTGCCCGACCGATACTACCTCGCGAACGTTTGATTCCATTCATTTGTCGCGGGGCTGCGCCATGCCACGGCACGCTTGGGCAATCGCAGGTCTATTTGTTGTGATTCTGCACGGCGCACTCAGTGCCTCGGCACAGGAGGCGTCGCGCACCGGCCAACGGCCACGTCCGCGCGGCAGTCTGGCCGACCGAATTGGCAACTTTGGGCGGAGTTTGGTTGGCGCCACGCCGGCCACCACGGGGCAACCCCCACGTGGCACTGCGGCCCCTAGGCCGCGCAGTGGATCGGCCACCCCACTGCCCATGCCCCCCACGGCTGAACCCAGCGCCACGGACCCATCTGACGCGGCAGGCCCGGAATCGATGGTTTCGTCACCGGCGCCTCGCAACCGGTCGAGCCGTCGGACCGCGCAGCCAAATTATCCGGGCCCCAGCGAGGCCGAGGAACCGCTCCCGCCGCGCCGTTCCGCCACGAACGATGCGCCGGTGGAAACCGAAACCATGCCGGCCGATGCCAGTGAGAGCACGCCAGTCGAAACCGTCGAGAACGAGTCGGCCGCCGAGACCGAGCCTGTAGATTTTGGCCCCGTTCAACGAGGGCCCACCAGTCGGCGTGGCGCAGCGCGCGGCAACGGCTTGCGCGGTGTCGGCAGTTCGGCGCTGCGCGATGGAGCCGCGGCCACGGCCACCTCACCCGTGGCGACTGAATCGGCGGACGGGGCGTCGGATGCAACCAGCGACAGTACCGGTGCCGAGTTGCCTTCTAGCGGCGAAGCGGCGGCCGAAGCCAGCCAGTTGCCGGCCGATCTGCCCGTGGCACGCACGGCCCGTTCTGGTCGCCCGCTGCGTCGCGAAACGCGCGAGGACGAGGAGTCAGGCGACGAGGTACTGATCGTACAGCAGAGTCCGCTACTCGACGTGCAGACGGCCGGTCCGCGAAGAATCAAGGTCGGTCAACGAGCATCGTACCGAGTGCGTTTACGCAATTCCGGCGACGCGCCGGCCCATGAGGTAGTGGTTACGGTGCGGCTGCCCGACTGGGCCGAACTGGTCGACATGCGCGCCAGCCAAGGCCAGGCGCATCAGCCTGGCCAAGGAGAAGCGGGAGATGGCGTGCAGTGGCTGCTGAGCGAGGCCGGCGCGCAGAGTGATGCGGAACTGGTGCTGGATTTGATTCCGCACAAGAGCCGCCCCTTGGATCTCAACGTGCAATGGACCCACTCGCCGGTTTCGACCCAGGCCCAGGTGGAAGTGCAAGAGGCCAAGTTGGTGATGGCCATATCGGGCCCAGACGAGGTTCCGTTCGGCCAACAGGAAACTTACAAACTAACGCTATCGAACCCGGGCACGGGCGATGCCGAACAGGTGGTCGTGCGGCTGTTGCCCACCACGCCTGGCGAAACGGAGACCACGGAGCATCGCATCGGCCGCATCGAGGCGGGCCAGACCAAGACCGTGGAACTAGAACTCACCGCGCGGGATCCTGGCCAATTGGTGATTAGTGCCGAGGCGACCGGCGATGGCGGTTTGCAGGCAGCAGCGACAACCGAGGTATTGGTCCGTCGGGCCGACCTGCACGTCGAACTGGTGGGACCGCGCAAGATGTTTGCTGGCACGGTTGCCAGTTACAAGATACTGTTGGCCAACCCAGGCAACGCGCCGGCTCGTGGTGTCGAGTTGTCGGCCGTGGCTCCGCCGGGCGCGAAGTTCCTGGCTGCTAGCGATGGGGGTCGGATCGAGGCGGGCGAGGCCAAAGTGGTGTGGCGTTTAGCGAGCTTGAAGGCCGGAGCTCAATTCGCATTGAGCGTGAAATGCCGCTTGGAAACGCCGGGACCGAACCGGCCCCAGGTGGTCTGCGTCGCCGAGGACAATCTCAAGGACACTGCCGCGGTGACCACGGAAGTCGATGCCCTGGCCGATCTCGTCCTCAATGTGCGTGACCCGAGCGGACCGGTTCCAGTCGGTGAGGATGCCGACTACGAGATCCACATCCAGAATCGCGGGAAGAAGGCCGCCGACGATGTCGAGTGCGTGGCCTTCTTCTCCGACGGCATCGAGCCGATGGAGGCCGACGGGCTGCGGTTTCAAATCGGCCCAGGTCAAGTGGTGTTCGAACGTATTCCGTCGATCGACGCCGGACAAGAGATCGTACTTATCATTCGAGCACGCGCCACGCAGGCCGGCGATCACGTTTTCCGGGCCCAGGTTCGCTGCCAGTCTCTCAACAGCACCTTGGCCGGCGAGGAGACGACCCGGTACTACGATGTGACCGGCGACGCGGTCGACTCCGACAACGCGGAAACGACCAACTACAACGGAGAGCAGGACGACACTCGCAGAGCCAAAGACGTGTTGCCACCAGATGGCACGGGAGCGTCGTCGTTGGAAGAGTCTGATTTGCCCGAAGACGCTCCGACCGGTGAGTAGTGACAGCGCGGGCTGGCTCACGGGCCAGCGCAAGCTGACCATCTTGGGTGTTTGTCTTCGCCCTGGACGATTCACGCACAGGGTCAAGCAAGACCTTGCACGTTAACGCGCCCAAAGCCCCCAGTTGGTGACGGGCTGCGAAGGCGTCCATCGGCGGAGAACACAATTCTGTCCAGGGCCTCGCTACGAATTGGAATCGGCAGCGCCGGGCTTGACCGCTCCAGTTTCTCCGGTGTGGTGTTCGCTGGCACCGGGTTTCCACAGATCGATCGGGCGCAGCGCATCGGTGGTAAACGGGAGCATGATCTTGCTTCCTTGGCCGGCCGAGGCGTAGGCGGCCATCACTAGCTCGAGCACCGCGCGACCGTCGTCGCCACTGACTCGGGGTGGCAGGTCGTCACGGACGCATTCGACGAAGTGGGCCATCTCCTGCGGAAACCCATAGTTCCAGGCCTCTTCGTAAATCGCGTAGCTCCAACCTTGGGTCGGGCCGGCTTTCTCTACGGCATAGCCGTAGCCAGATTTCGAGTAGGTGTGGATCGCGTTGCCGCGCAACAAGTCGGCGTAGGCCACGCCGCGGTCTCCATAGGCCTCGGCACGATCATCCATGCCGCCGGGCTTGGTCCAGCTTTCCTCTGCCAGGCCGATGCAGCCGTTGTCGAATTCCACGATCAAGATCGCTTCGTCGTCTCCCCTGGTCTTGTCGTGGTGTACGGTCGTGGCCAGGTGCGCATAGACGCTGACCGCGCGAGGCCGTTGGAAGTTGGGGCCCGACAACACCCAGCGAAAAAACTCCAGGGCATGGCAACCCATGTCGAGGGTGACGCCGCCCCCGGATCGCCGCACATCCCAGAACCAGGCGGCGTGGGGGCCGTCGTGCTTTTCCGCCTGCTTGATCAAGTGGGGCTTGCCAATCGCGCCTTCGTCGATCAGTTGTTTCAGTCGCACGTATTTGGGCGCGAAGCACAACTCCTCGGCGTACATTAGCTTCACGCCTGCCCGCTCGCAGGCCGCCAGCATCTGATCGCACTCGGCCAGATTGAGCGCCATCGGCTTCTCTACCACAACATGCTTGCCAGCCGACGCGGCGGCGCAGACCACCGGGCAATGCAAGTCGTTGGGAATGCCCAGTACCACCAGTTCGATCTCGGGTAGTTCGAGCAACTGGCGATAGTCGGTAAACCAGCGAGGTATTCCTCGACGCTCGGCAAAGGCGCGCGCATTGCCTGGCGTGGGGGACGCCACGGCCTTCACTTCTGCCGTGGGTACCTGGGCCAAGGCCTCGAAATGCAGGCTGCTGATAAACTGGCTGCCGACCAGCCCGACACCGATTCGACGCATGGTGCTTGCTCCGGGGCGCGCGTCGTGACCACCGCCTATCCGGGGACAATCTCTTCTGGAGCAACGACGCGGCGCGGCGGGGCCAGTCTGCCGAGCATCGGCGCGCGGGTCAAGCCAGAATCGTGGACGCACACGCCAGGCTATTCGTCCACGGGGCTCGACTCGGGTTCGAGTTGGCCGGTCTCATCCGAGACCTGGGAACCATCCGACGGTTTCGCTGCCGCATTGGGGGCCTGGCCGGCCGGAGTCTTGAACGCCCTGCCCGGACGGGTACGGACATACTTGGGTAGCAAGAGGAGTACGCGGATCGACCACAGCGCTGCCACCGCGCCGCTTCCAGCCGCTAGGTACAGGTTCACTTGCGGTTGCAGTGGCTTCCAAATCCACACGCCCACCGCGGCCCCGGCCAACAGCGTTACCGCTAGACCGTGTTCGAGCAATCCTTGAACAATCGCCTTGCGCGAGTGTTGGTCTAAGGCCGATTGGGCCTGTTGATTGGCGACGGCTCGAAACGCGGCCAACCCCGTCGACTTCTCTGGTGCAGCGGATGGCGGTCGACGAACGGGCGCGACGGGTGGCGTGGCAGCGGCGGGCGGTTTGGAAGGCGAATTCGAGGAGCCACTGGCCAGCGACGCACGGGTTGGCTCGGACAGGGCGGCCGAACTTCCTCCTCGCACACCTCGCGAGCGCGCCAGCAGTTGCTGCATGTACGCGTCGATGGAGCCTTCGTCTTCAGCCTCGTGACCCGGCCGCGCGGCCTGGCTGCCACTGGGCGCGGCCGTGGTCGAACGCTCGGGCATGCGGGGTTCAGGCGACGCGGGAGTAGGCGCCGCGGCACGCGGCGGTTCCGGTTCGGCGACATCGTCGGCATCGGGTTTGTGTCCCAGACGCTGTAATATTTCCTGCAGGTCAACCGGGGCCGAAGGCCTCGATTCGGGTGCGGGCGAGCCTTTCTCAGATGGGGTGTTCGCCAGTTCGTCGTTCGCTTCGGCCAGAGGCGGACTCGTGGCCGAGTCGGGATCCGCGGCCAGGTTCCTGCGGCGCTGATCGAGCTCTACCCGCTCGCGTTCCAACTGCCGTTCCAACTGGTCTAGATGGTTTCGCCGCTCGGCCAGCGCGCCTTCGAACTCGGCCCGTTCACCCGCGAGTTTCAGACGCTCGGCCGTTAGCTGGGCGGCTTCGTCAACCACGAGCCGGCGCTCTTCCTCGAGTGCCGAAGACTGAGCGGCCAGTTGTTCGCGGTCGCGCTCGAAGGCTTGCAAATGGTCTTGCATGTCGCCATCGGCGCTGGGCTCTTGTACGGCGCTACGGGCCCGACGTGCCGACTGTGCCAGGCGCAACTCATTCAATTCTGCCTGACGCCTACCCAACTGCGCCTGGACGTCTGCCAATTCGGCCTGTAGCGCGGCACGCTCCGACACGACCGCTGACGCGTCCTGCTCGACGTCGCGCGCCGTGGGCTCGGCGGCCGCCTGGGCTAGTGACTCGGCGCGGGCTGCTAGATCGCGAGCCTGATCGGCCAGTTCTTGCTCGCGCCGGTCGAGGTCCTGGATGCGCTGTGCGTGGATGTTCAGTTGAGTGGCCAGCGACTGTTCTCTCGCGACCAGTTCCGCCTGCTGCTCCAGCAATTGTCGTGACGAAGCCTCGTGCTCTTCGGCGCTCCGCTGGAGCTGCTGCTCACGAAGTTCCATCGCGAGCGTCTGCGCGTTCAGCGTTGCGAGCCGCTCGGCCAACGAACCCTGCTGCTCGGTCAGCACATCGTCGCGCTGGGCCAGGGCCGCGTGCCCGGTTGCCAACTGCTGCTCGCGCTCGATGATCACCGCTTCGCGAGCGACCAGGTCCGATTCTTGCAAACGAATTGCGTCCGCAGCCCGGTTGATCTCGGCCTGTCGAGTGTCGAACGCCGCTTGTTCGGCGACCAGTTGCTCGCGTTCGGTTGTTCGTTGCTGCGCATGTTGATCCAGTTCGGCCCGCCGCAGATCCAACCCGGCCGCCTGGGCATTCAGCTCGTCGGTCCGCTGGTTCAGTTCGGCCGACAGCCGTTCCAACTCGCCCTGTCGACT
>CAYSXM010000157.1:0-8125 GCA_964434905.1 uncultured Pirellulales bacterium
ACGAGGAATACCTCAACAAGGAAACGGTTGAGATCGGAGATCTGGAACTCGTCGTGGTGCCGGTCGATTCCAGCCGTGCCCCCAAGCTCGACCCGGCCGCGGCCACCGGCTGGAGCTATCGGCCCGACCCGGCGCCACCCGCCACCGCGGCGCTGCAGCCGATGACGATTCCCCTGGGGCAATTCGATTTTGAAAGCGAGGCGCAGGGTTTGTACCTGGTGCCTGCGGAATCGCTGGGATATGTGGTCATCGGCAAGAACCGCTTTGGAATCAGCAAGAATCCGCGCTGTGAGATCGTGTTGTTCGACCTGCGAGAACTCAAGATGTTGTCTCGCGCGGAATTTGTGCCGGGTCAGGAACCGCTGGCGATTTCGAGCGATGGCAAACGGATGGCGGCCGCAGTCAGACGCGGCACGTTTTCCGAGGCGGAGATCTTGGTGATCTACGATTTGGATGGCGACGCTGCCACACCACGCTGGGCGGTCCGACCGTTTGGCCTCCCGGGCTCCAACTTCCACTCTACCCAAAATGAATGTAGCTGGGTCCGATGGGTCGACCAGCAGCACTTGCTGGTGGGGGCCGAAAATGGTGCAGGCGCGGTGATGTTGGCCCTAGGCGACACGGTACGCGCGGTCTACACGTACCTACCTGGAGGGTTTTGCTGGCCGCCGACGTTCTCGCCTACGGGCAAGTTTGCCGCCACGGAAATGGGCAAGTCGTTGATGTTGTTCGAGACGACCACGGGGCAGGTGGTGGGTTCCCTTCCCGCGGATGCGTCCTTCACGAGAATGGCTTTTCGTGGCGATGCACAGGCCTTGGCCGTGGTGGATGGCCAACAGGTGCGGATCTGGAATCTGACGAACCGGGAGCAGACTCACGATTTTGTCTGTACCAGCTTGACCACCATTTCTACCCCTGAACCCGTCTGGGTCGACAATCGCCGCCTGCTGGTGTGTGATCGCGAATTGGTCGACGTGGAACTCCGCGCGACGATCTGGCAGGCACCGCCGGAAGCCAGCAACTTCGGGCACGATGTGACGCGAACCCGGGGGGGCCTGATCTGGAACCTTCTGGCCGATAGGAACCTTCGCTGGCAGCTAACGGCGCGGCAGATGCCCCCGCCCGAGGCCATCCAACTGGCCGAGTCGCTCACTAGCGAGAATTCGTTGGTGGTCCGCCCGGGCATGGAGGCGATGCTCGAGGTGGAATTGTCGTCGGCCTATGCCGGCTCGAAACCGGCAGTGATCAACGCCCTGACCAAGAAGCTGACCGAAGCCGGGATGCGCGTCGTGCCGCAGGCGTCGCTGAAATTCAGGGCCTCGATGACACCGGCCCCGGAACAAACGGTCGAGTTTCAAAACCCCAACAGCCGGGCGATCTCGCTGCACAAGGCGAAGACCGAAAACCTGGACCTGGCCTGGGTGCTCGACGGCAAGACGGTCTGGAGCTGGCACGGACTGGCCGCGCCGCCGGACGTCTTGCAACTCAACAACGGAGAAACGGTTGGCCAGGGCCTGGCGCGGTATGCAAGAGGATACGCTGAGTTTTTATCGATTCAGTCCGTGCCAGTCTTCGTGGCGCGCGGCGTGGAAGATGCGAAATCCAAGTAGCGCGAGTGCGCGGCTTGTTCGTGGCCGTCAGCGCACCGGCCGCAGCACGACCCGTCGCAGGTCCATGACCGCGGGGCCGGGTTTCGTGCGTGGTTTCACCCCGAGGGTGTGTTGGCCCCTGGCGAGTTCCACCTGACCCACCACGAACTGGATCATCTGCTGGAAGTGGCCGGTCTCCACCACGGTAAAACTTAACGCGTGGTCGGCAATCGTCACGTCGACCAGGGCGCCGCCGCTGGACGTTCCGCAGCCCTGTTGGACCTCGACTTCGTAGGTGCCGGGCGTGTCGACCACGAATTCCCAATCGGCCCAGTCGGCCACGTTGGTCCAGTAGCCCAGCACGTTTTTATTCGGCGCGGGTTCGTAGCGCATGGTGTGCGCGTGAACGCGTGCGTCGCGAGCGTGCAAACGGATGTCGCCCGTGGCCGGCGTGATGGCCGGTCGGCGATCGGTGGTCGCCAGATTCATCGCGCGGCGCCAATCCTTCCACGCCGGTTCGGTGGCAGCGGCCGTGGCGGCGGGAACGAGCCGCGAAGAATCTTGATCCACGTACAGTTGCCGATGCAAGCGGTCGTTGCATTCTGGATTGGGTGTCGGCATCCACGCGCCGACCTGTGCTCGCCACGTGCGCAACTTTTCGGCCAGATCCTGGGCACGTGCCGGCTCGGTGGCCGCCAGGTTGTGGACCTCTCGGCGGTCGTGCACCAGGTCGTACAGCTCGAGGCTGCCGTCTTCGTATTGCTCGATCAGCTTCCAGTGGCCCTCGCGGATCGCTCCGGCGGGTCGGCCACCCTGGTTGGTGTAGTGGGGAAAATGCCAGCACAGCGGTCGCTCGGGCAGCGTGCTCCCTTGCCAACACGGCAGCAGGTTCACGCCGTCGAGCGGGCCGACCGACTTCATCGTGTCGATCCCGGCCGCGGCCAACAACGTTGGCACCAGGTCGGTCAACACGACGGGGGTTTCGCACAGCCGGCCGGGCTCGATCGCGCCGGGCCAGCGCACCACGAGCGGCACGCGCAGCCCCCCTTCGTATACGTAACCCTTGCCCGCGCGATAGGGCCCGTTGAGGGTCGCCGGCGTGCCTGGCGATTCGAGCACGTGCAACCCGCCGTTGTCGCTGGTGAACAGGAAGATGGTGCGATCGGCCAGGCCGAGCGATTCGACCTTGGCCAGCAACCGGCCCACGGCGTCGTCCAGCGTTTCGATCATCGCGGCATAGACGGGATGAAATGTGTCGGGGTTCTTGGCAATCATTTCGGGTGCGGCGGCCAGCGGAATGTGCGGATTGTTGTGCGGCACGTAACAAAAGAACGGGCCGTCGCGATGCTCCTCGATGAATTGCTCGGCCGCGGCGGTGATCGCATATTCGCACTTGGCGCCGGTGGCCAGCGTGGGCTGCTGGTCGCTGTGTGGCGACACAACCACGTCGAAGCCCTGCTGTTGCGGTTCGAAACCGCGGCCACCAAGATGCCACTTGCCGAACAGTCCGGTGGCATAGCCGGCACCACGCAACAGCTCGGCGATCGTTACTTCCTCGAGCGGCAATTGCCCTTCGATACGCGGTTGCAGTAGCCGCTGCGAGGGGGCATCCGCGCGACCCGGCAGAAAGTTCGTCAGGTTCAGCCGTGCCGGGCATTTGCCGGTCAACAGCGCCGCGCGCGACGGCGAACAGATCGGCTGCGCCACGTAGGCATCGCTGCAGCGCAGGCCCTCTGATGCCAGCCGATCCAAATGCGGCGTGTGGTGCTCGTGCCGGCCATAACAGGCCAGATCGTTGATGCCCAAGTCGTCGGCCAGGACCAACACGATGTTCGGCCGCGTTTCGGCGGCGCGCAGCGCGAGCGCAGGCGGCAACCACACCGAAAGAACCGCCAAGCACCCTGCCAGGCTTCGCGGCGACGGCGCAAGCTTTCGTGGCATCCGCAATCTCCCAGGCCGGGGGTGTGGGTCGAGCGCAAGATGCTTACTCTACCCATCGCAAACCGGCAGCGAGAGTACCTGGCCGTGGGCTCAAAGACCCCCAGGGCGCTATTAGGCAGCGTCGTGATGGGGCCGAAGAGAGCCGTCACGGGCCGGCTGTACGAGACCCCTCGACGAGGGTTTGACCACCAGACTGGTTGCTGGCGCCGGGGGGCCCGATGCCGGCACAGCAGTGTCGGGCGTCGATGTCGGCCCCCGTGCCGGCGTGCCCATGGCCAGGGGCGTGTGGTCGCGAATCACCCGTTCAATTTGGGAGTTCAATTGGTCAAGCTCGCGCAGCACGCGTTCTTGTAGTTGTTCCAGTTCCAGGAACAAATCGCGCTGGGGCACAACACGCATGGGTCGATTGCCGAAACGGGAACCGGGGTAACGCGGCCGGTCGCTGGCCGATGGCCCTCTGGTGGGCGCAGTCGCAAGGTGGATCGACCGGCCCCGGCCCCAGGGATCAGGCCGGGCCAAGAGCGCGCCAAAGTCGATAATCTCTTCCCATTTTTACCAAGACCCCCAATCTCCTCTGGCCGGCCCGCGCAGGCGGGTACTAATTCAATTTGCCGTAAGCCCCCTCGAATTGGTCTTGTGGCAAACGACTCAGATTGCCTAGGTTCGCGGATCATCGGCTGGTGTGGCGTTACGAATTGGACGTGGGCCTGGGTCCCGCGCCGGCCAGCAATCGGGTGCGCGCGACCTGGTTGCGAAACGCTTGGGGTCGGAAATTCCTTGAGATGCCGAGACAACTTTCATGACGGTATTTGTGCCGGTGCTGGGAATGCATCGCAGCGGGACGTCGCTGGTGGCCCAAATGTTGGCCGAATGTGGCTTGCATTTGGGTCCGGGTTTAATGCCGGGGAATGCGTCGAACCTGTCGGGCCACTGGGAAGCCGAGCAAGCGGTCGGGATCAATGACCGAATGCTGGCGCGCTCTGGTGGCGATTGGGCGCACCCACCCCAGTGCGTGACGGCCAACGAAGACGATGGCGCCAGCATCGTGGCGTTCCTCGACAGCCTGCGCGTGGCACCCGTGGCCGGCTGGAAGGACCCGCGCACGACGCTCACCTTCGAGCATTGGCGACCGCACCTGCCCGCGCACCGGATCGTGGCCTGTCTGCGCCATCCGCAAGATGTGGCGCAGAGCCTGGCCACGCGAGACGGCCAATCTTTGGACGACGCGCTGGCGTTGTGGACGGTCTATAACGAGCGTTTGCTGATGCATACCGCGGACCAAGACCAGGTGCTGTGGTTCGACTTCAACCAACCGCGTGCCTGGATCACGGCCTGGCTGCGCGAGGCCAGCGCGGCGCTGGGCTTGGTCTATTCAGCGGCCGCGGCGCGCCAGTTCAATGAAGTGGAACGCCACCACCAGGCAGCGCAACCCCCCGCGGGCCGCGTGGGTGAGTTGTATCGCGAGCTGTGGTGCCGTGCGCATCAAGCCGAAGTGCGTGCCTCGCGCCGCCCGGTGTTGGCCGGGGCCACGGCGGCCACAGTGGAGGCCGACCCGCCTGCGGCTGACGACGAACCAATTGCCATGGCGATTGGAGCACGTCGCGCGCGGATCGGTGCGGCGGCGCACCAACCTGGCGACAGTCTGACCCCGGCGATGGCCCACATCGACGCGCAATTGGGTGAACAAGTCGTGGCGCTGCGTAAGCAAAACGCGCTGGCCCAACAACAGCAACTCGATCTACATCGCACACGCGAGGCGGTCCATCAGGCCACGGCACACCAGGCGCGGACGATCATCGACGAACTGAACCAGCAGTGGACGGCCGCGCAGACGTTGAGCGACGAACGAACGAGCGAGCGCTGGCAAGCGGCATTGACCGATGCCGTGGCGCGGATCGAAACCAGGCTGTCGCTCGTGGCCGCTGCCGAGCAAGAGCAAATCGAGTCGTTCCAGTCGCGTGGCCACGACCAAGGTGTGGCCCTGCGGGAGCAACTAACGAAACAACAAGAAGCATTGCAGATGATTCACACCAGCTTGGAATCGCTAGCAGGTCAGATGCTGGGTCTGGCGGTCAGCGAGTCGATGCACGCCCGACAGGCCGAACTGCTGCAGCAGATGATCGCGGAATTTCGCGACGACAGTTTGGCGGTCAGTCGACGCATTGCTGCGGCCGTCCGGTTCGTCGACCGGATCCGCAAGAGCGCGCCGTTTCGCTGGCGACGGTCGTGGCGTCGCTGGTGGCAGAATGCGGACCACCGACAACCGCACCCGGTCGGCAGTTTGGACCAGCCCGACGGAGCGGTCGGCCGCCAGGTCCTATCCGGTCCGGAAACGCGTCAGGATCGAGCGGCGTAGAGTGTCGACGAGCCGCGCGCTCCTGCCTGCGAGAACCCTCTTGTCATCCCCGCGCGTGTGGCAACCGGTCGAATTCTTCCAAGGGCAGTTTGGCGGCTGGCCGCGCGGTGGTCGATCCCAAGCCGAGAGGCGATCTTGGAGTTCTCTAGTGGCTGCTCGCGGCAACGGTTGATTGCGACGACGTAACACCAGGTTCTGTTGATGTTTAGGCCGCGAGCGGTCGGATTTGCCCGGTGTAGGATCTGGCAGCGAAAAAGCCCGTGCGACGGGCTAGACAAGTGGGGCGCCGGGGACCTAGATTATTGAGTTCTCGCCCGTCGGGGTGGGCCACCGTCGGGCGCGGTACCCTGGTGCGGGGGCACGGTCTTGCCGGGCACGGTCTTGCCGGGAATGTTTCTGGTTTGTACGAACACTACTGGGTGGAAGTTTCGTTGTGGTGAAGTTGAAAGTTCGCGAGAGCGAGTCGATTCAAGAAGCGGTTCGCCGCTTTCGCAAGTTGGTCGAGCGCAGCGGCATCAAAAAAGAGATGCGCCGTAAGGAATATTACGAGAAGCCCAGCGACACCCGGCGCCGGGCTCGGTTGCGGGCTGAACGTCGCGCGCGTCGCGGTCGGATGCCGGCCCGCCCGTAGTTGTTGTCGCAGCGGGGCGCGATAGGTGCCTGTGGCGCGCGTGCTGCGCCTTGCGTGTTCGTCGGTCTTGCCGCGTCACCCGAATTCTCGGGTTGGACGCATCCCTAGTGCGCTACGCGCTCGGTCACGTCGGCTTCTGTAAACGTGGCGTGTCGAATCACGGTGCGTTCGTCGCTGGTGAACAGCACATGCAGTTTGCCATCGCGAGTTTGAATCGCGGTGGGATAACCGAAGTCGCCGTCTCCGGCGATCAGGTTACGGCGCAGGGGATAGGTCTTGTCGCCGTCGGTGGAAATGGCCACCGTCAACGGAGACCGCTCGGTCATGCTGTCGTTATAGACCAACATCAAATGTCCGTTGGCCAGGCGCAGGAAGTCGACCGCGGCGTTGGGGTTGGGGAACGCGGTATCGGTTCCGGGCGACCAGTTTCGGCCACCATCGCGCGATTCGGTGCGCACGATGTAGCCGTCGGTCGTGGGACCATAGCCCCCGCCCCGTCGGCAGTAGGCCGCTAGATAGTCTCCTTCCACCCGGGCCACGGCCGGTTGAATGCAACCGCGGCGGGCGCTCACCCGGTTGGTTTCCGACCAGGCATGTGTCTGCGCGCCATAGCGCAGGAATAAACAGGTGCTTTCCGGGCCCACCTGTTCCTTGTCGTTTCCCGTTTCGTGATAAACCGGCAGCAGATGATCACCATTTTCCAAGGCGATGGGTCGGCTGCGTACCATCATGCCCTGGTCAAAAGCCACGATGATCGGGTCGGTCCAGGTGCGTGCTCCATCGAGAGACAGCTTGGCCAGAATACGCGAACTGGACCACGTGTCGCCGTAACGCACCACGTAGTACAGCCAGACCTCGCCGGTGGGTGACTGCCAAACCACGGCGTTGCCTTCGCTGCGAAAAGGTGCGTCGGCCACCGCCTCGGGCTTGCTCCAAGCTCCACCCGCTGCTCGGCGGCGCGCGCCAAATACCGCGGTATCGTCTGCATATTCTCCGGCGCCTGCGTAATACACCAGGTAGAGGTCTCCGTTGGCCAGCTCGGTGAACGAGGCAGGATGTTTGTATGCGCCCGGCAGCTCGGGGCCGAAAACGCGTTCGATTTCGATTTCGGCGGCCAAGGCCAGGGGGGCTGCGAGCGCCAGTAACACCGCGAGGCCAATTGGTTGCAACATGGAAGTTACTCCTGGAAGTGGATCACAAGGAATTGCGCACTGCGGGAAGCATTGGAAAACTGGCCGCAGTGTGCCCGAACCGGTGCCCCTGGCGTCCCGATTTCACCAGGGCGTGCTACGAACGCGCCGGCTGATCATCGCCGTAGGTTCGCAGGTGCCGGGGTACGAACACTACGGCAGCCGCGATTAACAGCGCCGCGCCCGTGGCATAGATGCCCGCCGTCCAGGCGATGGCCTGCCCCATGTCCATCCCGGAATCGACGATCCGGCCCAGTTGCCAAGAGCCGAATCCTGCGCCACCCCAGCCGACCAGGTTAGCCATACCCACGGCCGAACTGCGGCGCGAGGCGGGCACCACTTCGTACATCGAGGCCCAGATGTTCGAGTCGTAGATCCCTTTGAAAAAACCGAACGCCACCATGCCGAGGATGACGAC